>JAWUWJ010000195.1:0-15359 GCA_034111925.1 Crocinitomicaceae bacterium | reverse complement strand
CATGTGTCTCATGGAAGTGAAATAGCCTTTGAAAGAATTAAATTGTTCAATGATTCAAAAGGGGTAAAGGGCGAGTATTATGTTGAAGATTTGTACGACAATGAAAATGCGCCGACAGGAACGAAAGTGGTGTTTACCGTTCCTATAATTAGGCAATAGTCGCACTGACCGATTTTAGATATTCGACTTCCTGATTCACCTTTAGGGCATTCAAATAAGCCGAGCCTATTATTGCTCCGTCAACAGATTTTTGAATTCGAAGTACGTCTTCTCTCGTTTTAATTCCAAACCCAACAAACAAAGGCGTGTCTTTACAAATCACTTTCATTCGTTGGTAAGACTCGCTTTGATCAACCATTTTAGTTGCCGAACCCGTTGTTGAGTTGGACGAAACCAGGTAAACAAAGCTATTTTTACAAGCCTTCGCAATTCGCTCCACTCGTTTTTGATCTGTCAATGGAGTGATTAGAAAAGAAGGGTGAACGCCGTATTTTTGAAAAGATTTGATATAGAAATGCTCGTATATTTCAAGACTCATGTCAGGTAAAATAACGCTCGTGATTCCTGCTGATTGGCAATCCGTTAAGAACCGTTCTACTCCATATTTTAGAATCGGATTGAAATACCCCATTAGGACAATTGGCAACTTAAATTCGATCTCAGTCAATTGTTCAAAAATGAGTTTGAGGTTCATTCCGTTTTTCAAGGCTACCGCACTTGACTCCTGAATTGTCGGTCCATCTGCCATTGGGTCAGAGAAGGGGATTCCAACTTCAATAAAATCCACACCCGACTTTTCCAAAAATGGAATTTGTTCTTTCAAACTGTTCAGTTTTGGATACCCAGCCGTCACGAAAATGCTGAGTTGTTTCGGTACTTTTTTGAAAGGATTCATTCTAAATGTATTGTTGGTATGTTATCATGTCTTTGTCGCCACGGCCCGATAAGTTCACCACGACAACATCGTCCGTGTGAATTTCTAATTTCTCCAAAGCCGCCAAAGCATGTGCGCTTTCAAGTGCGGGAATAATTCCTTCACGTCTGGTCAATTGTTTCGCTGCAATCAAGGCTTCATCATCTGTTACGGTCACGCTTTTTGTCCGACCCGATTGAATGGAATGTGCGTGTAACGGGCCAATACCAGGGTAGTCCAACCCTGCGGAAATCGAATAAGGCTCAATAACTTGACCGTTTTCGTCTTGCATTAATAAAGTCATGCTTCCGTGCAACACGCCAATAGAACCGAGAACGGAACTAGCCGCTGATTTCCCGCTTTGCAATCCTTTTCCAGAGGCTTCAACGGCAATCAGTTCCACTTCATTCGATTCATAGAAATGATAAAAGGCGCCTGCTGCATTACTTCCTCCACCAACACAAGCAACGACTTTTGTCGGGTTTTCTTTGCCTGTTTTTTCAAAAAGTTGCTTTTTAATTTCTTCCGAAATCACCGATTGAAAATCTGCAACAATCTGAGGATACGGATGAGGTCCAACGACGCTTCCTATTAAATAATAAGCATCTGGATTATTTATCCAATAACGAATCGCTTCATTCGTCGCGTCTTTCAATGTCTTACTTCCGCTTGTCGCTGGAATTACTGTCGCGCCTAGAAATTCCATGCGTTGTACATTCGGCGCTTGCCTTTTAATATCGATTTCCCCCATGAAAACAGTACACTTTAATCCCATAAATGCGCAAGCCGTTGCCGTTGCTACACCGTGCTGTCCTGCTCCAGTTTCTGCAATGATCTCTTTCTTATTCATCCGTTTTGCAAGCAGTATTTGACCGAGCGCATTGTTTATTTTGTGCGCGCCTGTATGATTCAAATCTTCTCGTTTGAGGTAGATATTGGAGTTGTATTTCTTGCTGAGGTAATTGGAGTAGAACAAAGGAGTTGGCCTTCCTACATAGTCTTTTAGAAGTTGAACAAATTCTGATTGAAAGTCAGGGTCGGCTTTGGCAGTTGAATATTCTAGCTCAAGTTCTTCTACATTTGGACGGAGCAACTCTGGTATGAACGCACCGCCGAAGTCACCATAAAATCCCAATCCATCGGGTTCTGTATATTTATTTACTGCGGATTTCATTCAAAAATGTATTTAATAGTTCAATGTCTTTTTTGCCCGGTTCGATTTCAAAACGGCTGTTCAAATCGATTCCTGCAAAGGATTTGTGTTTAAAATTCCGAATTGGCTCAAGAGAATCGGGTGCAATTCCTCCACTCAAAAAGAAAGGCGTTTCTCCAGTGTACTTTGCTAGAATTTCCCAATTGTATTGAATTCCAGTTCCGCCTTTTAGCGGAGATTGCGTATCGAAAAGAAAATAGTCGACGTAGTTTTTATAGGCGTTTAATTTTTCAAAATTGAAGCCTTCATGAATTCCGAATGCCTTGATGACTTTGAGTTGCCCATAAATTTCTGCGCACTCTTCAGGTTGCTCATCTCCATGCAATTGAACGGCATCGAGCTTTTCCATTCGAGCGGTTTTCAAAACCAATTGAGGCCGTTCGTTTACAAAAACGCCTGTCTTTTTCGCCCCAAGTGATGGCAAGCTGTGATCGATGTATCGTTTCGATTTCGGATAGAAAATGAATCCAATGAAATCGACCTGTTTGGAAATGATCGCAACTTGTTCGGAGTCTTTTAAACCGCAGACTTTAATTAGCATAAGACATCTTTTTCAATTGGATCGATCGGATGAATTCAACAGGATTGGGTTGCTTTAAAATACTTTCGCCAATCAATGCTCCGTGGTATCCGATTTTCGAAAGTTTCAATACTTCGTCATACGAGCGGATTCCAGATTCAGAAATGCAAACGGTGTCTGTTGGAATAAAATCAAAGAGATCGTATGACGTTTGAAGGTCCGTTTTTTGAAGGTGCAAATCGCGGTTATTGATTCCAATAATATCCACCTGATCATTGATCTTTCTCAAATGAGCGCGATCGTGGCATTCCATCAGAACTTCCATTCCTAAGCTTTGAGCCATAATCGTAAGTTGCAATGCCGTCTTCGGATCGAGGATTTCAGAAATCAATAGTATTGCATCCGCACCATTCGCTTTGGCTTCAAAGATTTGAATTTCATCGATGATAAACTCTTTTCTTAGAATTGGTGTGGAAGAGCTTGTTTTGATCTGTTTCAAATCGTCCACCGATCCTCCGAAGAAGTGATTGTCTGTCAGGCAAGAAATCCCCGCAACTTTGGCTTCATCGTATTTTGCCGCTTGTTCCTCAATGTCAATTCCGAAGTCAATAATTCCCGCACTCGGCGATTTTCGCTTGATTTCTGCGATAATAGCAAACTCTTGCCCAACAATACTTTGTTTTAAAGAAATGCATTTGGAATCAAAAAGGGCCGACTTTTCATAATCTGAATAGGTGAAATTCTTCTTCAATTCTTCAATCTCTCTTCGTTTCACATCAACGATTGTATCTAATATTGTTTTCATCTTAATTCAGTTTAAAGTGTTTGCTTCCCTGTCCGCTTTTGATAAAACTGAGCGCTTCATTAAAAGAGGAAAGAAGGTTTTCATTGGGATGGAAGATTTGGAGAGCGCTCGCAACATTTGCTGCTACAACTGCGTTTTGTGAGTTTGTTCCATTTCCTTTTAATATCGAAGTCAGAAGCTTCGCTGCGTCTTGGGTTGTGTCTCCTGCGAATAAATCGGCTTGCTTCAATGCGGATTGACCAAAGGTCTCAGCGTTTACAATTTCATCCGAATATTTTCCAATCGATCGTGTGTTGTCCGTCAATGTGATTTCATCGTAGCCATCCATTCCGTAAACCACTCTGAAATCACTTCGCTCGTTTTTCAAAACGTGTTGGTAAATTCTCGCGAGTTCTAAATTGTACGTTCCCGTTAGCTGATAAGAAGGTTGCGCAGGGTTCACAAGTGGGCCCAATGCATTGAAAATTGTTCGAACACCCAAGGCTTTCCGAATCGGTGCGACCTTCTTCATTGTGGGATGAAACAAAGGCGCATGTAGAAAACAAATATTTTGCTTTGATAAGGCCTCCGTCAAGTCTTCGTTTTTTGAACTGAATACAAACCCAAGTTCTTCCAAAACATTCGAAGATCCGCACTTAGAGCTTACACCGTAATTTCCATGCTTGATGACCTTGTTGCCCATCGCAGCTAAAATCAGGGAGCTCGTCGTTGAGATATTGAATGTGTTCTTACCATCGCCGCCTGTTCCACAAAGATCAATTGCGTTGCTTGAATCCAATTCAATTGGGTCGCAGAGTTCCAACAGCGCTGATCGGAATCCAACCAGTTCTTGCAATTGAATTCCACGGATTTGAATTCCTACCAATATTGCCGCTATCGATTCGGAGTTCAATTTTTCTTCATCGATGCAGTAAATAAAATCCTTTGCTTCTTGGGAAGTGAAAGCCTCAGCTGCGAGAATTTTTTCTAATAAATGATTCATCTTAATTCGATTTTAAAATTGATGCTACCCAGTTGTTAATCATTGTTCTTCCGTGCGGAGTAAGAATTGATTCTGGATGAAACTGAACACCTTTTAGTGGGAGTGTTGTGTGTTTAAATGCCATTATTTCGTTGTCGTCCGAAAAAGCGGTTGCGACAATTTTAGAAGGCAATTGTTGTTCAATGGACCAACTGTGGTAGCGTCCAACAGTAAACTCGATTGGAATTGAATTAAAGATTTCATCCTCATCTTGATGTTTGACCTGTGATGATTTTCCGTGCATTGGAATATCAATGCATTTTAATTCTGCTCCAAAATATTCTGCAATGGCTTGATGTCCGAGGCACACGCCAAGAATGGGTTTTTCAGAATGGTATTTGTCAATGATATCAATCAAACTTCCCGCTTCAGAAGGAATTCCGGGGCCTGGAGAAAGTAAAATGGCCGCGCAAGAATCAATTTCATTGTAGTCGATCTTATCATTTCGTTGAACGATCGTTTCTACGTTTTCGATTTCATTCAAGTACCGAACCAAATTAAAAACGAACGAGTCGTAGTTGTCTATCACTGCAATTTTCATAGCGCTTGTTGTTTCTTAATTTGTGAATGATTTGACTGCGTTTGTGCAATTGCTTTTCGAACAGCGCCCAATTTATGGTGGACTTCTTGCGTTTCTCGTTGTGGATTTGAATCCAAAACGACTCCAGCTCCGGCGCGGTAATGCAAATTGTTATTCTTGCTGAGAATGCTTCTAATGACAATGGCCATGTTCAAATCTCCATTCGATCCAATCATTCCAATGGCGCCTCCATAAAAGTCGCGACTTGTTTTTTCGTATGCATTGATGAGTTCCAAGGCTCTTGGCTTCGGCGTTCCTGAAAGTGTTCCAGCTGGGAAAGAATGACTCAAAGATTCGAAGCTTTTGTCCTCTCTAAGATCTCCCGTCACCTTCGAAACCAAATGCGAAACATGGCTGAAACTTTGTATTTGTTTGTAGGATTCTACATGAACGTTTGTACAATCTCTACTCAAGTCATTCCGTGCCAAATCGACTAGCATGGTGTGTTCGGCGTTTTCCTTTTCGTCTTCGATCAAGAATTGAAGTTGCATCGCGTCAAATTCTTCAACGCCTGTTTTCGGAACGGTTCCGGCAATGGGGTGAATCTCTGCTTTGCCCTTTTTAATAACCAATTGCGTTTCTGGCGACGAACCAAAAAGTTTGTATTCCTCAAAATCGAAATAAAACAAATACGGCGAAGGATTCAATTGACGAAGCGTTCTGTAGACTTCAAAGTCATCTCCGAAAAAGGATTGATGAAATGCGTTGGACAAAACCAATTGAAAGACATCTCCTCGTTTACAGTGCTCAATTCCTTTTTGAACGAGTTGCTCAAATTCAGAATCGCTGAACTCCGATTTTTCGTTCCCAAACAGTTCAAAAGGAAGCGAATTTGTCGAATTGTTTTTGAGGATTTGACTCAAGTCTTCTGTTTCGAAAGTTGGAGAGAAATTGTTTTCGATTAAGAATCCTTCGCTCGTAAAATGATCAATTACGATGCTGTATTTGAATAGAAATAAATGGAGAGATGGCAGGTTTAAATCACTTTTTGATGGATTGATATGCGTTTCGTCGTGGAGAGAATGTTCGAAGCTAAGTCTGCCAAAGAAGCCATTGAATTTGTCGTTGTTGAATTCATAAGAGCTCAGTATTTCTTGAATTTGACTCGAATGGGGAGTTCTCGAATTCAACTGAATCTCACGCGTTTCTCCATCCTGAAAAATTTGAATTTTAGAATCAATTTGTTTGATTTCAACGATGGGTTCCATTCCGATGAAAGACTTGCTGTCCTGCCGGGAATGGTAATCGTTGCTTTCGAGCAAACACGTTTTTCGATAGTTGTTTCTCACAGCCAAGTACAGATTGACTGGAGTGTAGAGATCGGCATTGAATGGTATTGTTTGAGAATGAATCTTCATTTTAGAAAAGGAATTGGAAAAAAGTAGGGAACAAAAAAAACGGCCTATCTGGTGAGATAAGCCGCTTTACAAATATGAGATCAAATTATAAATCAAGCCACGCACACCAACTGTTCGTTGAGTGCCACCAATTCATATTTTGTGTTGTTCTGTTCATGAGTACAAATATTTCGCTTTTATTTTCAATGAAACAAATTAAATGCGAATTTTTTTATTTTCGAGAAAATGAATTGACCTTTTGTATTCTCGTAAAGCCCTACTGACATTGATGTTAACATGCTTCGAAAATAAATGCACGAGTGATTGCTATTTTTTATTTTCTCGATCTGAATCTGAATTTAGAAGCATGAGCTCCGTCCCTTCAATCAATTTGATATAAAATCACTGCAGCAACTTTGTCGCTATTCAATGTTTTTTGAATTCCCAAACCAATGTATTTATCATCATTCGAAAAAGTAATGTCTGAAACTTTTCCAGTACTTAATTCAGCAATGGTTTCGCCAGTTTCTGATTCCAAAAGAATGGCTCCGGCGTTTTGAAATGCAACTGCGATGTGCTTTCCTGTTGAGTTTACGTCCAAAGTGGTAATGGGCTTTTCAAATTTCCAAGAGTTCGTTTGAGTCCAATCAATTGTTTGAACTTGAATTAAGTCAGAGCCATTATTGGCATAAATAAACGCTCCGTTTTGGGAAAAGGCAAGGTCATTCACATCGGACTTTGTTGGGATAAATGCAATCAAGTTCCCTTCAGTGATGCCGTAAATACGAATTCCGCTATTCTCTCCAGCCATCGAGACCGCGACAGTTTTACCATCTTCACTTACTTTAATTGCAGTTGGAACCGCAGCCCCATCTTTAATTTCATCAAAATACTCTGTCGATTTTTCAAATGTTTCTGTTGAAAACCGAACGACTGTGTACGTGTGTTTTTTAGAAAAAGCGATGGTAATTAGATCTTTCGTTCCAGGAATAAAACTCCCCGTGCAGAGTGATTGACTGATTTTATTCGCCGTACTCCCTTCACTATTTATAATGTTAAGGTTTGGGTGTGTATCAGTGAAATCCTTTTTTTCAGTGTTGTAATTTATATTTGCATTCATCCAAGTTGATTGCCCGTCGAAGATACTCTTGTAAGTGTTGTACCCAGCTATTGGTGAGGACTTCACGATTGATTTACTTTCAATATCCCATTGAGTTAATTCGTTCCAATCTCCAAAAACACTCGTCCCATCATCAGAGAAATGAACCGTTCTTGCACCGTCAACTGTTCCAGTTAGTTCAATTCGGTTCGAGAATTGATATTGTCCAAATGCAGAACTTGTCATCAAGAGGAGAAAAACGAGTAGACTATTCATAATTAATTGTTGTTAAGTGTATTGCAATCTAATTTTAAAGTTAGTGAAATAGATTGAATCGTTTCTTTGTTTTGAAACTATTGAATTGCCATTTTTCATTTTTAACTGTCTGAACATAAGGGTGCTGTTGAAAAAATATATCGGGGTTTGGCACAACAGTAACTTGCGCTCTTCGAAGCTGGATGCCGAATGAATTCACTCTTTTTTCGAGAAGATTAGGATTTGAATTAAAAAATGTGAAAGATTTGTATCAATGAAAACACAAATTCAAAACAAATTAATTCTTTGGTGGCCAACTAGATTTTACTAGCTGGGAAGAAATTGACATATTTAAAAATTAAAGTCTCTCTCGGTTCAACTGAGAGAGGCTTTTTTTATGCAAAATAAACGAGGTTTCAGTGAACAATTGAATACCTTTAAAGAACCAATTTAATGCGATTTGAAATTGAATTAAATAAGAAATATTATGAGCTGGTTAGACGTATACGGACGCCCTGTGCAAATTTCAGGACCGTGCAGTGCAGAAAGTGAAGAGCAAGTTTTACGAACTGCTTTGGACTTAAAAGCAACAGGTAAAATCCACGCATTGCGCGCTGGGATTTGGAAGCCTCGTACGCGTCCAAATTCGTTCGAAGGAGTAGGTGAAGTTGGATTGGAATGGCTCGTAAATGCAGGTAAAGAAACGGGGTTGAAAGTAACCACGGAAGTTGCGAATGCAAAGCACGTTGAAATGGCACTGAAAGCCGGAGTTGATGTCTTGTGGATTGGAGCGAGAACGACCGTGAATCCGTTCACTGTTCAAGAGATTGCGGATGCTTTAAGAGGGACGAATGTTCCCGTTATGATTAAGAATCCTGTCAATCCGGATTTGTCATTGTGGTTGGGAGCGTTTGAAAGATTCGAAACTGCAGGATTAACAGACTTGTCAGGAATTCACAGAGGTTTTTCAGTCTACAATCATGCGAAATATAGAAATGTTCCGAGTTGGGAAATTCCAATTGCATTGAAAGAACGCAGACCAGAGACAAAAATCATTTGTGATCCAAGTCACATCACTGGAAACCGTGATTTACTTTTGGAAATAAGTCAAAAAGCAATGGATTTGAACTTTGACGGATTGATGATTGAATCGCATCCAGACCCAGACAATGCCTTGTCGGATGCAGCGCAACAAGTGACTCCACAGCGTTGGTCAGAAATGTTGGATCAAATCATTTTAAGATCACACGAAGTCTCAACTGACATAGCTGGGAAAATCGATGATATTCGTTCACGCGTCAGTTCTCTCGACGATAGATTGTTTGATTTATTGAGCGAACGAATGCTCTTAAGTGAAGAAGTTGGTCAATTGAAAAGAGAAAATAACATTACAATTCTTCAGGAAGAGCATTGGAAAAAGATCATCAATTCTAGATTGGAACACAGCGATGATTACAATTTGACGTCTCAATTTGTACGAAAAATAATGGATGCAATTCACCAAGAATCAATTAGACACCAAACGAGGGTAATGAACCCTGAGAAGGAATAAGGATAGAATTATAAATAGGAGGTATGAAAAAAATGATTTGGCGATCGAATGTATTGATCTTATGCGCGTTGTTGCTTTCGGGCTTTGTATTTTCGCAACACGATTCGACTTCAATCAAGCCGTTCACAATTGGAGAATCTGTTGAATTTTATTCTTCCGAACTTGGAGAGAATAGAATAATAAATGTTTATTTACCAGCTTCTTATCATTCTGATTCAACACGGAAATACAACGTAATTTATTTGCTGGACGGTTCGGCGGAAGAGGACTTTATTCACATTTCTGGATTGGTCCAATTTGGATCGTATCCATGGATCAATATGCTTCCAGAAAGTATTGTTATCGGAATTTCTAATGTAGACAGAAAACGGGATTTAACCTTTCTAACGTCAATAGCAGAAGACAAAAAGGACTTCCCTACATCTGGCGGATCGGAAAATTTCATGGCGTTTATAGAAAAAGAATTGCAGCCAAAGGTGGAGTCGATGTATCGCACAAGTTCTGTAAAAACCATTATTGGGCAATCTCTTGGAGGATTATTGGCGACTGAAATTCTGTTGAAAAAGCCGGAGCTCTTCGACAATTATATCATTATAAGCCCGAGCCTTTGGTGGGACGATCAATCACTTTTGGATTTCGCGGATGTGAAGATTAGTGACGAAATGTCAATTTTCGTTGGAGTAGGGAAAGAGGGGAAAGTGATGGAAAAGGACGCTAAGGCATTGTACAAGAAATTGAAAAAGGTAAATGCTACAAACTTATTTTTCAAGTTTAGAAAGGAACTGGATCATGGGGACGCGTTGCACTTGTTGGCGTATGATGCTTTTGAAAAGTTGTTTCCGTTGCCATCCACGATAAGTCTTAAATAATTAGGATTCTTAGCGATTTAAAGACGACGCATCTTTAACTTTTAATCCTCAGTAACGTAATCCCAATCTTTAATCGCTTCGAATCGCGCTTGAGCTTCTGTATTGGAAGGATGCGTCAATAAAGATTCTACTGAAACTTCGGGAAGTTCGTTTGGAACAAGATCTTCACGAACATAGATAAAGTTGAATCCAAGGTCATTTGCACCGACCAAACGGTATCCTTTTTTCTTGGCCAACTTCGTCATTGCGACAGGAGAAGCTCCATGATAATCAGGATGTTTTCCAGGATAGAAGTACTCAGGATCGTAAGGAACAATGATATCATTCATTCCAAACTCGTTGTGCGTTTCAATGATTACAACTTGTGGAGAAACAACTTCCATTGCTTTCCAAACCCAGTAATCATTTCCGTCAATGTCAATTGATAAAAGTCCGATTTCACCTTCAAATCCAGCTGATTCAATTAATTCGTTAATGTTCTCAGCAGTAATCATCGCCTCTTTAAAAACAGGCGGTACCTTTTTGGCATTTCGGTATTTGTCAAAGAAGTAAGATCCTCTATGGAGCGCATGTGGATTTCCGTCCATGAACAATCCATGAAACTCATGATGATAATACAAATTCGCTGAGTTGCTGTTGATTCCATCGTCCGATCCGAACTCAATAAACGTTCGATTCGTCATTCCAATTAACGAGAAAACATAGAGAAGCAATCCATCCTCTTCGAATTGAGAAAAGATTTTTAAGCCTGTATCTTGAATGTCTGGAAGGTCATCGGCCACCATTTTAGCTTGGTAATATTCCATCAAAGTATGCTGACGAACTCGGATGTTGAGTTTCAATCGGTGCCTAACCTTATAAAATTTAAGGTACTTTTTAAGAATATGCTTGATGCCTGAAATCATGAGGGATCAAAAGTATGGAATCTAAGTAAATCAAGAGGTGATTTTTGGAGATTATTTGTAACAAAATTCTAAGAGGTCGTTAATAGATGAAACGAACTAATTCTTTTGATATGAAAACTTTCTTGCTTATCTCCGGGCTTTTCTCGGCCGTTCTTTTAATGAGTTTTACAGCTGAAAAAAAACCATCATCCAAACTAGCCATGAAGGCATTAAATGGTTTTTGCAATTATGTGCCAAGTGGATCAACGGTAATTGATGGCGATACATTAACGGTTCAAGCTTTCCATATGAGTTCCACAGAGGTTACCAATTTTCAGTACAAAGAGTTTTTATTTGACTTGAAAAAGAATGGCGAAATTGAGAAGTTGGAAATTGCCAACATAGATTCTACATTATGGAATACCTCATTTGGACGGGAAATCAAAGGTTACAGTGAATATTATCACAATCATCCTGCCTATAACAATTACCCTGTTGTAAACATTAGCAAAGAAGCTGCAGAGTTGTATTGCGATTGGTTGACTGAAAAGTATAAAGTAATGTCTGGAAATGAATTAAGTGTGAAATTTAGAATTCCAACGAGAGCAGAGTGGATGAGAGCGGCTAGGGGTAATGACCATTCGAATGTTTATTCATGGGGAGGCCCTTATTTAAGAAATGATAAGGGAACAGTTTTGGCGAATCATTTGAGAGTTGGCTCTCAGAATTTGACCCGAAATAGAGAGACTGGAGAAATTGAATTGGTAGAAACTTCGGAACGAATCTATGAAACAATATCACAATCCCAGGCTGATGTTACTGCTCCTGCGCAATCTTATTGGCCGAATCAATACGGTTTTTATAACATGAACGGAAATGTTGCCGAAATGATTTCTGATGGGGATCAAGCTGTTGGAGGAGATTGGCATTCCCCCGGATTTGATATTAGAAATGAAAGTGTAAAAGAGTTTAAGGAGGCTCATCCAACAGTTGGATTTAGAGTTGTTACTTCTCACTTGGTAACAGCTGAGCACTAAAAAAAGATGCTGCTCCGATGACGATCGAAGCAGCATTGCTTAAGTTATTTTCTTCCCGAAAGATTCAGTACGAGAGCGATGTTATGGTATTTCAAGCCACTTACGCTCGAATCTCGGTTGATGTCCATCAATCCATATGAATAGCGGATTTCAGGTGAGATTCTTTTTTTAAAGATCGGAACGTCAAGTCCAACGCCGATGTCTATAGCTACGTTTTGCCTAGTTGGAATAAGATCGTCTCTGTTCGCTCCTTGAATTGGAATTCTCAAATTTGGACCTACAATTATATAAGGACTCAAATTCTTTTTTCTCAATTTGAATTTAAAATGTCCTATGAGTTCCAAGTTGTTTGGACTAACGAGTTGTTCAGTACTTGAAGAAAGTACGCTTGATCCAAAAGACAATTCTGCTTTAGGGGCGATTGAAAATCGATCTGTGAATTGAAAATTTGATATTAACCCAAAACGATATCCTTTTCCATTGGTGATGTTATCTCCGCCTGTTTGTTGTGAAGAGAAGGATAAGTTTGAACGATTTACGCCGCCATTGAATCCGAATGTTGCGAACTTTTCGTTTTTCTGAGCGAATGATGGAGCCGCTACCATCGACAAGATTACTGCAATTATTACATTTTTCATGGTTTCTGTTTTTGGTTTGTACTACAATTGTTCTTCTTTTTCCTTGGGTTAATTATGTATGCATAGCATAATAACTTCTTAATTAAACGTTGATAACTCTCTTTTTATTTCAAATTAAATTCTTGTTACCTACTTATCGAATTGCAATCTTTGTACCAAACAATGAGATATGGAACTTAAAGACACGATAGCAGCAGTAGAAACTTTTCACAAAGCTTTTAAAATAAGCAACAACTATTCGCCAACAGTTGAGCTTACTGAATCGGATATCATGTTGCGTTTCAAATTAATGGCGGAAGAGAACGAAGAGTATTTAGAAGCGGCTCAAGCTGGAGATTTAGTTGAAGTGGCTGACGCTTTGGGGGATATGCTTTATATTCTTTGCGGAACGATTTTGAAGCACGGGATGCAGGATAAAATTGTTGAAGTGTTCGAAGAAATTCAACGTTCTAACATGAGTAAATTGGATAAGGATGGCAACCCAATTTACCGAGAAGATGGAAAGGTGTTGAAGTCAGATCAGTACTTCAAGCCAGATCTTAAAACGATTTTGGAGAAATTATGAAATTGACAGGACTCATTGTATTCTTTTTCTTTTTTGTTGGAGTTACGACTGCCCAAGATTGTAAAAAGTTCAAAACGGGAAAGTTTGTTGTTCGATCAACCAAAGGGCCAACACGAGTGACTAAAATTAAACGAACTAAGAATAAGCAAATTGAACGCGGTGAAGGTGTTGTTTCAAAAAATCGAGTTGTTTGGATTGATGAATGCACGTATACTATAGTTGACATTAAAACCCGAGACAAACGGAATATTGTGGGTGACGAGACTGTTATATGTAAGATAATCGAAGTAGGCGATGACTATTATATTGTTGAGGCTACAATAGAAAAATTCAAATATTCAGCAAATATTAGAGTCGAAGTTGATGACTAATCAATACAACCTCCGTGTTTATGGAATCATCATTAACTCCAACAACGAAGTTCTCGTTTCTGATGAACGACGCTATGGTGTTTCAATGACGAAATTTCCCGGCGGAGGATTGAATTGGGGTGAAGGCCACAAGGAAACACTCGTTCGTGAGATCAAAGAAGAAATGAACCTCGATGCAGAAATCGGAGAATTCTTTTACGTTAATGATTTCTTTCAGCCATCGGCTTATCGAGAAGAAGACCAATTGTTTTCGTTTTATTATCGGGTTTCGAAAATTGATTTTGACGCCATTCCTATTTCGAATCATTCGTATCCGTTAACTGAAGAAGGAGAAAAATTCAGGTGGGTTTCAATTTCAGATTTGAATGAAGATATGTTCACCTTTCCTATTGATAAAAAAGTCGGTTCGCTTCTCATTCAGTTGTAAAACCTGAAATTTTAAGAAATTCTTAACAATCTCGATGTCTCAATCGACATGCTGTAATTGTAATTTAGAAGAATGAAAACACTTCTAATTCTTATAGTACTATTGCCTGCTTTTTCATTTGGTCAAGAGATGAATGAATTCATCCGCGATAATTCAATCGAAATTCCGAATGCAGTTGAGTTGAATGAGAGCCTTTATTCCAGGTTTGAAGATAAGAACCTTATTATGATTGGTGAAATGCACGGTACAAATGAACCAGGGCAATTAGCAACTGGAATAACAAAATTGATTGCCGAAAAAGAAGGCGGCGTTTCGTTAGGTCTGGAAATCGCGAGAATTGAAATGGAGACATTCCTGCAGAACCCATCTGAAAAAACACTTAGAGAGACTCGGTTTTTTTCTAAAGAAAACGAATACGGCATGAACGGAAAATCGTGGTTCAATCTGATAAAATCTTGTATGAATGATACGAACATTCATCTGTTTTTCTTGAATAATGATCAGGAATATGCCGCTGACATGATAAAGCCTGATTCAGTAATGTATTTGCAGGTTCTCAGACAAAAAGAGAAGTTCCCAAATGAAAAAATAATTACATTAACTGGTAGCATTCACAATAAATTACCTGTTCATGGAGATCAAGTCACTATGGGGTATTATTTGAATCAAGATTCCATAAATTTTATATCAGAGGAGATTTTTTCGATCAACAATTATTATGCAGAAGGAACTACATTGAACAATAGAGGAAACGGTCTTGAATTAAGAACAATTGAATTCAAGGAAAGTGATTTTACACGTTCGGTAAACTTCGATGATTATCTTTTGTTTTTAGATGAGAAAAATTCTAGTAACTACCATTGTTATTGGTTTACCAAAAAGGTAACTCATTCAGAAGCCGTGGAGAAAACCGATACTTTTAAGAAAAAATAACAGGCGGTTTCTTTTGCTCAACCTTATCTTTGTTCAAATTAAAGATATAAATGAACATAGACCCAAACAACCCTTGGCATAAAGTTAAAATTGGAGAAGATGCCCCTTCAGTAGTAAATGGAATCATTGAAATTCCAAAAAATACGAGAGCAAAATACGAACTCGATAAAGATTCAGGACTCTTGATGTTGGACCGCGTATTGTTCTCGTCAATGTATTATCCAGCCAACTACGGTTTTATTCCTAGGACATACTGCGATGATAAAGATCCTTTAGACATTCTCGTTCTCTCGCAAATTACAATCGTACCGATGTGTATTGTTTCCGCTAAAGTTATTGG
>JAWUWJ010000194.1:0-8151 GCA_034111925.1 Crocinitomicaceae bacterium | reverse complement strand
GCACTTGTTCTTGATTTTTACTTACCACGCTTTTTTGTTGATTCTTCAGTCTTTGTTCCCTTCGTTACAAACGCCACCGACATCTTCATTATTTTAGTGTCGTCGTGGATCTTAAATTCCTTTTTCAGCTCAATTAATGAGATCTTATCGCTTCGACCTAAATACAGAGACAAACCGATAGGAAGTTTCACGCAATTGGCCAAAATACTGGTTTACTGTGTTGCTGCCGTTTTGATTATTTCAATTTTGATCAATAGAAATCCGCTCTTCTTATTGAGTGGTCTTGGAGCAATGGCCGCCATTCTTTTGTTGATATTTAGAGACAGTATTCTTGGGTTTGTTGCAAGCATTCAACTTTCGGCCAACAATATGGTTCACGTTGGAGATTGGGTAACAGTTCCACGTTATGGTGCCGATGGAGATGTTTTGGAAATCAATTTAACGACGATTAAAGTTCAAAATTTCGACAAGACAATTACAACGATTCCCACGTATGCTTTTATTTCAGATTCGTTCACCAACTGGCGCGGTATGGAACAATCGAACGGGAGAAGAATCAAAAGAGCCGTTCATATTAAAATGGATAGCATTAAGTTCTGCAGCGATGAAATGATTGAACGTTTCATGAAGTTCCAGCTAATTTCCGATTACTTGGTTGAACGAAAAGCAGAAATCGAAGCGTATAACAAAAAGCACAAGGTTGATGTCTCGAACCTGGTCAATGGACGAAACATGACAAACGTTGGAGTGTTCAAAGTTTACGTTGAAAATTACCTGATTGAAAATCCAAAGATCAATGAAAAAATGATGATCATGGTAAGGCAACTTCCTTCTTCAGAGTTTGGATTGCCGATTGAGATATATACGTTTAGTAAAGACAAAAGTTGGAAAGGATATGAGTATATCATTGCTGATATTTTTGATCATATTTTTGCCGTTGCCGAGAGTTTTGATCTTGAAATATTTGAAAATCCAACAGGCTCAGATTTTAAGAGTTTGGCGCGGGATTAGTTGAGAATATTATCTTCTGAAGTTCTATTGTATGCTAAGAGGACGATGTGACAGAGCTTTAAAGATAGGAATGATTTTTTACCGTGATTTAAGTTACGAAGCATAAAACCCTTATGCTTCGTGGGTGCTGTGGCTATTGCACAACTCCATATTCTTGATGAATGGTACCGTTTGGTTGAACCGTGAAAAGTTAAGCGACACACAATTAGAAGTTTATCTTTTTAAGATAGTCTTGGACTTACTCAATTATTGATTTTTTTGGGTTGTGCAACGGTTACTGATGTTATGTGTATCAATAATATGTAAAGTTGATTTGTTCTTCTTCCTTGATATATTTGCGTGCAGACTTGAAAGGTAAATTGATCATTGGGAGAAATTCATTCATGTCCTTTTCTATGCGGAATACATTCTTCTTTTGAAATAACTTATAATGAATCTGGTAACGCATTCTGAACCCTCCACCCTTTTTTTTCGTGAAAGTATACACTGATCCATCGGTCATAGTTCTACAAAATCTATATGTATTCTCCTTGCTACCATCATATTCATTATAGAAGGTGATGTTTTTTATCTTGCCCCTAAAATTTATCCGATATATCTGAGAGAATTCAAGATTGCTGTCCAAATAATTATCAATACGTATTTGGCGCATAGCTATTTTGTTTTTTTTAAGTGTAATATTCTCTCTCTTGAATTCAATTCGACTTGCGCCTCGTCCTGGGTACAAATGCATTTCGCCCTCCCCGATTTTTCTGTATTTTGATTCAAAAAAAGTTTCAATCGTCGTGTCTCCGTATAGCTTAATCTCATAAATCATACTATCAACAATAAAAATGTCTTTAAGAAACGCACCGTCGTCAATAATTATTCGAAATTGTTTTAATAATACTCTTCCATCGTAAGTGTTTCTAGTAATTTCAAGCGTATCCCAATGGTCGCGTTGATATTTAGAAAACCAAATGAACTGCTTAACATTACCCAGTGAATCAAACCATACTTCCTTTCTATACTCAGCACAATTTTTATAGCAAATTTTGATGTGTCTTAGTTGTCCAATGGAATCGAAATTTTGAGTAATGCCTTGTTTTACATATTCAATTGATTTTAACTTTTCAGTAGAAATTTTTTTAAAATCTGAATTGACTTGTGCGCAGCCAAAATGATAATTAGTCAAAAACAATAATATTAATATTGCGAATTGTTTCATTGTTAAGATTAAACACGATTTACTATGAGTATCATAACTCATGACAGTTCGACGCTAGGAACCGTACGGCTCTTAACTAAAACTTGTTTTCCGAAGATAAGAAAAAGCGATTAAGCTTTTGAGTATAATATTGTTAATACATAAGTGATTTCTCGAATCAGAAACCCGCATGGGATGCAGGTGATGTGGCTATTGCGCAACTCCATATTCTTGATGAATGGTACAGTTTGGTTAAACCTTGAAAAGTTAAGTGACACATAATTAGAAGTTTATCTTTTTCAGATAGTCTTGGGCTTACTCAATTATTGATTTTTTTGGGTTGTGCAACGGTTACTGATGTTATGTGTATCAATATATCAACTCACTGTTGACATGAAGTCCCGTTAATTCTAACAAATAGAGGCAAGCCTTCCCATATGTTTTTTCCGAGGCGCACCAACGATCCACTAAATGATAATCATTTTCATCGTTAATACCTTCTAATACCCATTGAGCCCCATCTGAACCCAAATTGTCATTCTCATTGGTGGTCAAATCGAAGAACTTACAGTTTTCTAGTTTGCTTTTAAAAATGTTAAGTTCTTTAACTCCTATGTCCTTACTTCCTTCTTCAATTATATCACCAGCATCATAACCTCCAGCACCGTTTGTTTTTTTCCAGTCTAGTTTAATTTTATCTTTTGTTCTAGTTATTCGCACAGCTATTGGTTCGTGAAATGTTCTCAACCAAGTAAATCTATAGCATTCTGAGTTTTCCGAGCATTCATGAATTATCGGCTCATCCATAGAATACAGATGCTTTGAATACCAATCACTTAGAAATTCGGTTTGTCCTTCAAATGAACTGCTATCGTTAAAAGCTTTGGTAGGAAAGTAACTTTCTTTTTCATTTTTGGGAACGCGTAAACAATCAGAGTCGAATGAATATTCATTCATATTCGACTTTGAATTACAGCTCGTCAAAATGCTGCCGATTAGAATTATAAAAATAATGTTCTTCATTATACATAACGTTTTGAAGCTATGCTTAGTGTGGCTTTATAAGTTAAATTGTTGTTTCGAAGATAGGGATAGTATTGTTAACACATTAGTGATCTTTGGAAGCCATAACCCCGTATTATCTCATAGGTGCTGTTATACAGCGTCCTAACAGCATTTCGTTTAACCAATATCGTTTGTTTTAAAATCTCCTTTTTCTTCTTTATTTAGGTGAAACACTTGTTTTGAGTAGTTCACGGAACAAAATGGGTGTGAAATAACTTTTGTGATCGAGTATTTGTTGCAGTTTACGCCTTGTAAAACCAGTATTTATACCTGTATGTAATCAAATATTTAATATCTATCTTTGAATTATCACTTAAATAGAAAATGAATTATAGACTAGAGCTTCTTGGAGATAAAGAATTTGAAAAATTAGTAAATACTATTTGTCAAGAAATTTTGGGTACTGGTGTTATTGTATTCTCGGATGGCAAAGATGGCGGAAGAGATGGAAGATTTGAAGGTACAGCTAATAATTATCCTTCAAATGCTGAGAATTGGAAAGGGAAGTTCATTATACAAGCGAAACACACAATTGATCCAATTGCGAGTTGTTCTGAAAGTTCATTTGAAACGACCCTTGATGGAGAAATCACAAAACTTAAGAAACTTAAAGCAGCCGGGGAGATTGACTACTATTTGTTATTTACAAATCGAAAATATACTGGTATAGTTGGCGAGAGACTCAGGAAAAAAATAATTTCTGAGGTTAAGTTGACGGACGCAAACATTATTGGTCTCGAAACAATTAATAATCAGTTCTTGAATTCAAATAAAGAAATTGTCAAGCTATATGGATTAGACAAAGTTGTTCTTCCATTTGATTTTTCGGAAGAAGAAATACGAAATGTAATATTTGAGTTCTCAAAGAATTTAAAAGATATCTCCAAGGATATTAAAGATAAAGTTGAATCTGTAAAATACGATTATTTAAAGATTGGAATTGACGATAAAAATGAAAAAAACAAAATGGGTCAGGTCTATTTTGAACAAGAAATTGTCGCCAAGTCGCTTGAACACTTTATGAAGATTGATTTATTTTTAGAAGATCATAGAAACAGTGAGTATAAAGATTATTACTATGATTGTGTGAATGAATTAAGTCAATTAATTTTAATTAAAAGATCTGATTTTGGAGCATTTGAGGAGGTTCTAATGTATATTTACAAATTGATTTGTGATGGGGATTTAAAAATGATGAGAAGTAAAAGATACGTTAGTGTATTTTTGCACTATATGTACTATTCTTGTTCAATCGGATTAAAATAATGATTAAACCAGATAAACATACTAATCTTGATACTTCAGTGATAAATGTTACTGCATTTGTACTAACTCAATTTAAGAGAAGGCCGCAAATCGGTTATGATGAATTGTTGAGTTCAATAAAAAAAGAATTGAGTGATTCGGCGGCAGAAATGTACCCTTACGCTATAAATTTCTTGTATTTACTGGGTAAAATAGAATACCAATCAGATAAAGACTGTTTTACGATAAATGAAGCTTAATAAACTATACTCTAATAATAAGGGCTTTAAGAATATAAAGTTTAATTCAGGGATGAATGTGGTTTATGCTGAAATAAAAACTTCGATAGCTGAAAAAAAGAATTCTCATAACCTTGGGAAAACTCTTATTTCCGAGCTTATTGATATTCTTCTACTAAAAAAGCTATCAAAGAAAAAGCATTTTTTATACACAACTCAAAACGAATTAGGCAAGTCAGTTTTTGAAGGGTATGACTTCTATCTCGAAATTTTGCTGAATAGTGGGAAATATTTAACTATTAAAAGAAGTGTTTTAAATAATTCAAAAATTTCATTTAAGTTAAATGATCAGCAAACGGAAGGATTTATCGAATTGAATGATTGGGATGAAAGAAATGTTGCAATCGATAGGGCTAGAGAAATTTTGGCTGAATATTTGAATTTCGATTTCTTTAACAAGACCGATCAATACAATTATAGAAAATCAATCAATTATAGTATAAGGCAACAAGGAGATTTTTCAGACATATATAGATTAACAAAATTCAAGGGGAAAGATGTAGATTGGAAGCCTTTTATGTTTGATCTACTTGGTTTTAAGGGAGGATTATTAAAGGAAAAGTATGTTAAGGACGAGGAAATTCAAGAGGTAACTATATTTATTGATAATTTGAGGAGTGAGTTTTCTGTTAAAGTTGAAGATAGAGATGAACTCGTGGCTCTTATACAACTAAAAGAAAAACAGGTCGATGAAGTTGAAAAGCAAATTGATAGATTCAATTTCTATGATCAGGATAAAAAATTAATTAAAGAAGGGGTCGAGGATGTCGAGGTTGAAATAAGTAACCTTAATACTATCGCTTATAATCTTGAATTTGATATCAATCGATTGAAGAATTCAATAAAAAACAAGTTTTCATTTGACTTTGATAAAGTAGATAAGATATTTAATGAAGCGAATCTTTTTTTTAAGGATCAACTTAAAAAAGATTATAATGATTTATTAGAGTTTAATCGTATGATGACTTTAGAACGCAATAAATTATTAAAGTCAACAATCAATACTAAGAACGCGCAACACCAAGAAGTTAAGGAGAGTTTACAAGCTTTAAATAAGAAGAAAGAGGAGTTGCTTTCATTTATTCAAGAATCGAATGTTTTCATAAAATTCAAAGAGTATCAAAAAGGACTTGTTAAAATTGAGGGACAGCTATTTCAGTTCAAGGAGAAGTTAAGTACGATAGATACGATTCTTGAAAAAGAAAATTCAATAAAGTCATTGGGTAAAGAATTGGATGACACTATTCAGAAAATTAAAGATGAATATGCAAAAACTGAAACGAATTTAAAATACTCTGAAATCAGAGATAAATTTGCGTCGTTTTATGAGGAGATATTGAATGAAACGGCTTATATTTCTTGGAATATCAACAAAAAAAATAATGTTGAATTTAATGCTCCAAAAGTATTGTCGGAAGGAGAAATAAAGAGAGATACCGCTCAAGGCGATGGTTATACTTATGGGAAGTTATTTTGTGTGGCCTATGATTTAGCTTTATTAGCTACATATAGTAAGGAATCGTATTATAGGTTTGTGTACCATGATGATGTCTTTGCAAATGAAGACAATGGTGTTAAGCACCGTTTTTTAAAGCTAATTGGAAATTTTATTGAAGAATTTGACATTCAATATATATTTTCAATAATAAAGGATGATTTACCAACGGATGAGTTTGATAAACCAATTCGTTTTAATCCTGAAGAAATTATTTTAGAATTGAGTGACAATAATCCAGGAGATACATTGTTTGGATTTAAATTTTAATTCCCTTTTGTTTTAACCAACAATTCCCGAACATCAACATCCAAAATCTCTGCGATCTGTCTTAGTACAGGAACATTTGGCTGTGCATTATTGTTGCAGTAATTCGTAACAACAACATAGCTCTTTCCGATCTGCTCGGCTAACCATGTTTGAGCATTTCTCGAATGTGGCGCACCCAAACCTTCTATTACCTATAACGGTTTGTAAATAGGCTTTTGGCGCCTTCTCGAATATAGTGATTTCGGCGCTAAAGTTTATTTGCTGTTATAGCACGTACTATTTGAGTTTAACATTGCTAGCTGAATCTAATGTCAATTCTATCTTAGTGCCCACAATTAATTTTCCGTTTGTTTTTTTCTTATTGTGTTCAAAAGTGATATTATATTCACCATGCTTAAGTTTTCCTAAGTCAATGTAACACCTCGCTGGAGCAAAAGCTGTGCCTCCTCTTGAGGGAGCATTTATATTTTCAAACTCAATAAAAATTTCATTTTTAAGTACCTTTTCACGATAGGTGATTTTATACCCAGTATTAGGGTAGAACATTACTGATTTCACACTTAGTACAATTTTATCATTTACCGCACTAGCAGAAACAATGAAATTAGAACGGTTTTGCTTGTTCTCATGACTATTATCGAATGAGACGACAAGAAAAAAAACAATAGTTAAATACAAAATGCTTTTCATAAGAGTATTTTTTTTTAAAAACGGCTAACAGGTAATTATGTTGCTCTGGTCTATGTGCTATAACTCATAACTACAAACTATCCAACATCTTCATCACCTCCGGTCGTTTCCGAACCGAAACAGGAATCAAATTCCCATCATTCATGATCAAGTGACCACCATCTGATTTGACATACTCCTTAATATGCTTCGTGTTCACCAAATGCGATTGATGCACCCGAAAGAATCCTTGTTCGCTGAGAAGATCGCCAAACTCTTTCAAAGTCCGCGTCACAACAATTTGCTTTCCATCTTGGAAGAAGAACGTTGTGTAGTTCACGCTGCTCTCGCACCTCAATATCGTAGTGATTTCAACGATTTGAATTTTGTCCTGAGAATGCAACGCCAAGCGCTCGTTCGGCTTGTTGTGGTTCTTTAGGCGATCGTTTAAGAATTGGTATTTATCGTTTTCGTTGATTCCAGATTCTCTAAACTTCTTTAGAGCCTCAGTCAATTCATCCGGGTCGATCGGCTTTAAGAGGTAATCAATTGCGGCATATCGGAACGCTTTAATTCCATGTGCATCTGAAGCCGTGATGAATATTATTTTGAATGAAATGTCTGACAATAAATCGAGTAAATCGAAGCCACTTCCATCTTGCATTTGAATGTCGAGAAACAAAATGTCTGGCGTCAGGTTCTTCAATAATTTCGCTCCTTCAACCACGCCGCTCGCTTCTCCAATGACGTCGAAATCTTTAGCATACGTCGACAAATCTTGCTTTATAGTTGTTCGAGCTTGCTCAATGTCATCAATTATTATCGCTGTGTATTTTTTCATTTCAATCTATTGGTAAACGAATAATTACTCTAGTTCCAGTTGCTTTTCCATCCTCGTATAAATCGATGAT
>JAWUWJ010000193.1:0-8625 GCA_034111925.1 Crocinitomicaceae bacterium | reverse complement strand
GCCACGCCATTCGAATCATCAATCCGCCATAATGTCCCCAATCGGCTGGCCACCAATCTTGGCTATCGGTCATCAATGCTTTTAAGTCGTTTTTAAGCGCCTCAAGGTCTAGTTTTTTGAATTCCTCGGCGTAATTGAACGTATCACCCAACGGGTTTGTCTTGGTGTCATGTTGATGAAGAATATCAAGGTTCAGCGCTTCAGGCCACCAATTCATTACGTTGTTGTGCGTTTCAGTATTGCCGCCGTGCATCACTGGGCATTTTCCTTTTCTTGATTCTTCCATGACGTTAATTTGTTTGATAGTTCAATGATACAATATACGGGTTATTGTGTAAATGATTTTTGTCATGTTTGGGATGATTTTTTTTACTTGATTAAGTATCTATAGTAATTACATCCCGCTAGAATAGAAGTTCTTAATGAAGGCCCTTCCGATCGTTTTCTTAAAACTCAGTTTTAGTAGAGTCAAAAAATGCAGTTGATCTAGTGGTACCGTCTAATGGGCTAGATCTTATTGTGGCCTAACTCATAATCCCAACCGATCCATTTCCTCTTTTTCATACCTACTATCTTCTGCTGGATAACGCAATATGTCTTCATAATTACCAGAATCTTTTGCAAGTGCATAAATTAGGCTCTCTCCAGCATAAATAGGCGTTTTGTTATAAACGGGATCTTTAAATGCATCTTCTGCAGATGTGATTTCCCAACCCTTCGATTTGAACATTTCAATTAAATCATCAATGAAGAGAGCTGCTGCTAAATTATGATGCAATAACAGCGTGTGCTTTATGTGTCTGCCGGTTAATTCAAAAGATAGTTTTTCATAAAATTGTGCTCTTTCCCAAATGTGGTTCAGATAAAATGTTCTAAAATCACTGATGTCTGCATTTTTGTCTTCTCGAAGCCTTTTAATCAATCGACTGTTAATGTACCAGTCGGATGCATCAATAGTTACATGACCATTTTTATATCCTTTAGAATTTAGAAACAATCTGGATGAATCTACTTTTTCCTTTGTATTTCCTTCTTTTAGATAAGGGAACCTGAAGAATTTGGTGTAGTTGGAATAATTATTTATGATTGAATCATTCTTAATAAAATCGGTTTTAAAATCTTCAAAAGTTGTTGCCTCACTGTTGTAGTTATTATGATTAAAAGTGTGATTCGCAATCTTATGCCCTTTGGAATTCCAGCTCGTTAATAAATAGCTGCCTCTCTTACTTACTTTGTCTTTCCCCAAAACAAAAAACATCGCTTTTACGTTTGTGCTGTCTAATTTTTTCAAGAGCATTGAGTTCCATTCTTGCAAAGAATATCCAGGCATATTGCCCAACGAACCATCGTCAAAAGTAAAACTAACAGTCTGCGTAAATGCAATTTTCGTGATGAACAGAGCGAATCCCAGAAAAAGATTTTTCATTTTAAATTCTATCATATTGTCTTCCTTTTTTGCCTTTGTATTTACTCTGATTGAAGCGATAAATGAACGATACATTAAATTGTGGCGTCCTCACTTGCTTGTCAATATTTTGAATAAAGTCTTGTCCCTGTTGTGTTATGTGCCATTCCCAAGTATCGAAAACGTCTTTCATGTTTAAAGTTAGAGATGCATTTCCTTTAAACAAAGATTGACTCAAGCCTAAATCCATTCTATAGAGATTTTTTCGTTCTATTTGACCTCTTGTTCTTCCCTTTGAAAATCGATGCTGCATTTGAAATTTGGTCGTTTTTGAAAGTGTAAAGTTCAAATTTAACCTTCCATAACCGAAGGTGCCGTCGCTATTGTATTCAACGCCATTGACCGTGCCTGTTTGCTCGAAATAAGCAAGCGTTAATTCATTGTATATTCTTAACCAATTAAGAGGTTTGTATGAGGTGCTCACTTCAAGTCCCAAAGAATTACTGTTGCCTATATTGACAGTTCTTGTCACCAATACGTTTTGTGGAATCCCATTGAAGGTAATGGTCTCATTTTGGATGTAAAAGTCCATCACATCTTTTCTGTTTTTGTAGAATAGCGTGGGTGTTATGGACAAGCGTTTGCCTATTTTGGTTTGATAACCCAGTTCCGCCAAAACCACGTATGAAGGATTAATATCAGGGTTTCCTGCAAAAACATTTCGTGAATCACTGAAAGAATTGAACGACATAATTGTATTTCGTCTTGGTCGTTGAATGCGTCTTGAAAACGACAATCTCAAGCTGTTTTTATCATTGATTTTAAAGTCGAAAAAACTGGATGGAAATAGATCTGTATAGCGTATTGACGTAGCTTTCGTATTGTTGTTGGAACGGATCTTTATATGTGTCGTTTCCGAGCGTAATCCTATCTGAAATTGAAATTTCTTGTAGGTTTTTGCATACTGAGAGTAAAAGGCAGTTACATTTTCTTTATAGCTTGTTTTGTCTGTGAATTCAGGAATCAGCGTACTGGAATTATTGACAGTTCGTTCGACTGAAAAATCATTTAGAATTGTCGTATTTCTATTTCTAAACCCCAATTCATATTGAGAGCTATCCTTGCCCGTGTTGACATAGTCTATTGCGAAATTATAGCGGTTATCATCTACATCGTTGCGTATAAAATCATTTGCTAATATTGATGAAACAGGAATAATATTACTTTCTAAAATGGAAGATTCACCCCTTTCTGATCCGAATTGTGTCAGCAAGCTTATTTTTAATTGTGAACCTCTTTCATTTAATTTCAATCTATATTCTGAACTAACTTGAAAGAAATTGTTCTTGTTTTTTTCATCATCTATCCTTGTCGAAGTGCCAATTAAGTCACTGTTCTCAAAGTCTTGATATTCAATAGAATTGATGTTGTTCAAATGTGCGATACGATAGGTAATGTCCGTTGAAATGCTGTTTCTAGAGTTCAGCAATAGGTTCCCGCCAATGTTCTTGGTGAAATAGAATTGTTTTAAGATTATTTCAGCGTCTTCATGAAATTCACTCTCCAATGGCGAGAAGCTTTTAACGGATGCATTGTAAGTCGCCTTGGGTTCAGAATAGCCGGATCCGCATTAAATACCAGGAATGTTTTTCACTCCCTCTACTGATATTAAAGTTTGCGCCTGAATTAATTCGAAGACCTGAAAACACTTCGAAACTACTACTCAACCTTTCTTTCTTGCCTTTTTTTAATACCACATTAATGATTCCTCCAGCACCTTCTGAACTGTATTTTGAAGATGGATTGGTGATCACTTCAATTCTATCAATAGAACCCGCAGGAATGGTTTTTAAAAGTGAAGCGGTGTTCGTTAATCCGCTGATTTGACCATCAATTAGAATCTGAACATCTCCGTTTCCTCGAATACTAATATTTCCATCAGATCCCACCTGAACCGAAGGAACATTTTCCATTACATCCACCAGGTTTCCTCCATTGTTTGTGATGTCTTTTGTAACTAGATAGACCTTTTTGTCCAATTCAATTTTATACGCAGAATTACTTGCTGTGACAACAACCTCTCCAATAACTTGACTTACATCAATAACAATTTCGCCGATGTCTTTCTTGTTTTTTGCAGAACGTAAATCAATTTCTATGACTCTTGATTTTAAACCAATCATAGAAACTTTGAGATTAAATAGACGTTTTGGAATTTCTATTTCGAAGCTTCCGTCTTCATTGGTTAGACAGCCAAATTTCTTTTGAGGATCAATTGAACTTGTAAAAATAACCTGAGCAAAAGCAACTGCATTTCCAGTTTGGTCTTTTATTTTTCCCGTAATTGCTACGTCTTGGCCATGTCCTTTTGTATAAAAGAAGAGAGTCAATAGAATAAAAAGATAAAATTTCATAGAATAATATGTGGTTAAATTTTGAGCATAATTTTCCTGCACTGTTTAAAACAGAGGGTATATTTTACTCTAAAAAAAGGGTGTTGTATTTCTGAGAAACGGCCTATTCCATTAAATAGTCCATTGGATTTACTCTTTCTCCATTTTGCTTTACTTCATAATGCAAATGCGGACTTGTCGATTGTCCTGTCGTTCCAACAAAGCCAATAATGTCTCCTTTTTTAACGATCTGATTTTCTTTGATATTGAAACCGTCTAAATGTGCATACCAAGTTTGGTAATCATTCGAATGGGTAATCACAATTAAATTCCCCCAATCGCCTTCTAAATTGGCTTTGGAAATCGTTCCGTCTGCTGTTGCCACGACTGGAGTCCCTGTTTTCGCGCCAATGTCAATCCCTCCATGAACGGTTTCTTTTTTACTTACAGGGTGCTGCCATTTTATTCCGTAGAAAGCCGTAATGTCAGCTGCTGACTTGTTTTTGACTGGGAACAATGATGGAATTGAGCTGTTGTTTTTAGGTGGGTCAATTTGGTTTGATGATGCATTGTCCGTTGTGATTTCTTTAATGATATCAGCTTTCTTTGAAGTAAATGCAAATAGAAAAAGTACACAAATAGGCAATAGAAGTAAGTACCTCAGTTTTGTGAATCGAGTTGATTTGGTTTTTGTAATCATATTTATTCTTCTTTTTAAAATGGGATAATTGAAATAGCTAGACATGGTATTGGGCTTATTGATTTCAAGATTTTGCAGTAACTGTTGGAGATAATCCGAGGGCTTAATCTTCTGGTCAATCACATTCTTATCAGCTTGGAACTCGTGTATTGATTTCAGTGAATTTCTGAAGAAGTAGACCAACGGATTGAACCAGAAAAATGCAACGTAAAGTTCAGTGATTACAACATCGATAGAGTGTTTTAATTTAACATGTGCTTTTTCATGCTCAAGAACAATGGCAGAAGAGCTATTTATTTTCTCCTTTGGAATAAATATCCAGTTGAAAAACGAAAATATTTGAGAACTATCTGAAACGACTAATTTATATCCTTCTTTCTGATATACTGTTGATTTTCTCTTGGCTAGAAATAGTTTCCGTATGTTGAAGAGCAATCTGAAAAAACTAAAACCGACTCCTAAAGAATATAAAAGGGTTAAAACCGACCAATAGTTTACCGTAGCATTTTGTACCATTGCCTGTTGACTTTCAGAATGTGCTGTCTCGGTAAAAATAATTCCGTCATACGCAGGAACATCAATTATTACTTGAGAAATGGAAGGGAACAATCCATTGACCAGTGGGAATAAAAATGAAATGGGAATTAATGACAATAACAAGGACCTATTCGCCGCATGGAATGTAAGCCTGCTCAAAAACAATCTATATACGGCATATAGAAGCGAAAAGACGACAGTTACTTGGATGAAATATAATAGTGTATTACTCATTCGTTTCTTTTAGTTTTTCGATTTTGTTCTCAATCATTCTTTTTAACTTTTCCAATTCTGTAAGATCCATATCCTCCTTCTCAGTAAAGAATAAGGCAAGGTTGTTCGTTGAACCCGTAAAGAAGTTGCCCACGACACCTTTTATATGTTCTTTAAAATAATTTTCCTTTGAAATGGTCGCAGAATACTGTCTAATTTTCCCGTACGATTCGAACTTTAAAAACTCTTTTCGAACCAAAACTCTTACTACAGTTGATATTGTAGTATATGCTGGTTTTGGTTCTGGAAACTGTTCCACAATGTCTTTAAGGAAGGATTTCTCCAACTTCCAGATATAATGCATCACTTGTTCTTCCGCCTTTGTTAATTCATTCATGCTGTAAATATATAATATTTTCTCTTTACGACTATAAACATAGTCATAAAACTATTTATGTAGTCACAAAAGATATTTTTTAACTTTTTTTGAGAATGTTGACGAGGCTATAAATAGTGAAAGAAGTTCTTAGAGTGCCGATCAGTAGCGGGCTTCTTAATAATTAGTATTCTGTTGATGCTACTCATGTCCTGCATGAAACATAAAAAATAACCCACAAAAAAAGCCCGTCTTTTCAGACAGGCTTCTCCAATAATATCAATTGAATTCTATTTCTTACTCCACTCTTCGATCGACTCAGTGTTCGATTTTACATATCCTTCGTTTCCTGCTTCTTTGGCAGCTTCCATTGATGTTTTTGCTGACGCAATTGCCCCTTTAAAGTCACCCATTTCTGCTTGAATCAATGCTTTTCTACGAGAGTACCAGAATGGTTTTTTCTCATTCATGTCCAATGCTTTATTGATGTAGTCTAAAGCCGTTTCTAGTTCCATCTTTTCTGCAAGATAATAACTCGCAGCTCTGTAGTAATCTCCTGAACTAGGTCCGCTCATTACTTTGTCAATGCTCGCCATAACTGTAGTTTTCGTTGGTACACTAAAAGCAACTACCGCTTTCGTGTTATCCCAAGCAAAACTTAGTTCAGCACCATCCATCTTAACATTGTCAAGACCGATTGTAAATGATTCTGTAGTCGTTTTCGTCTCACTAACAGTTGCTGTCGTTTTAACCGCAACTAAATCTTCATTCCATTCTTCTGGAGTTCCCCAGTTTTCAGTATCAGAGTAGAAATAGACATCCCACGATTTACCTTTTTTAGGTGTAGTGAAAATCGCATACGATCCCGCTTTTAACGAATCAGTACCAAAGATCAATACATCAGTTGTTGTAATTATCGTGTTTTTGTTTGCTCCTGTACGCCACATTTTGTCAAAATCCTCAAGGCCACCAAATATCACACGGTCACGCTTTAAAGGTCTAGAGTATTCAATTGTAACTTCAGTAAGTCCAACCGTTTGCCATACCTTTGCCGCCGGGCTTGGTGCTGGAGTTGAAATTTGAGCTGTTAAAGAAAAGCTCCCCAATGCCAATAGGGCAATCATTATTTTTTTCATGTTTCTAGTTTTTGAGTTTTCAAATGCAAAATTAAGGAAACAATTGGGTTTATTCAGTTCATTGTTGGAAATGAATATTACCTCGTCGTTTTACTCCTAAGCCCTTTTTTTTCCAATACGTTGAATTGAAATAGTACGCAAGTCCTTTATTCAGAGTTGTCTTAGGTGTATGTTGCTTGTCCCGAACTGAGAATGCTCTTTAAATCCTATTCCTTTAGAGCTTTAACACTTTGAATGATTCGTTTAAGATTAGGTTATTTGAATTCAGCATTTAATGGGTAAATTTGAGCATCCTTAATTCAAACACCTTGAAGAATTTAATCCTTTTATATTTTACATTTTTATCTCTTTTCTCCTTCGCCAATGACGGCAACGGTGAAATATTTGTAAACCTTCAAAAATTACACTCCCTGAAAAGAGTATTGTACGTTGCTGCCCATCCCGATGATGAAAATACACGGGCCTTGGCTTGGTTTTCATTGGGCGAAAAAGCAGAGACGGCTTACTTCTCATTAACACGTGGTGATGGAGGTCAAAACTTAATCGGAGAAGAATTGAGTGAAGAATTGGGTGTTTTACGGACCCAAGAATTATTGGCTGCACGTTCTCATGATGGTGCAAAACAATATTTTTCCAGAGCCGTTGACTTTGGATATTCAAAATCCGCGGAAGAGTCGTTTGAACTGTGGGGCCGCGATATCTTATTGTCTGACTTGGTATTGATCATTCGTAAATTCAAGCCAGACGTAATTGTTACACGTTTTCCACCGGACGAACGTGCTGGTCATGGACACCATACTGCTTCTGCACTTTTGGCGATCGAGGCGTTCAGCAAGGCGGCCGATGTAGAATACGAACCAAGGCAAGTACAAGCTTATGGAACGTGGCAATCGACTTCATTGTATTGGAATACTTCCTATTGGTGGGACGATAATATTAAAGATATGGCGGAAGGCGATCCGAATTACTTAATCACTGATATTGGCGGTTACAATGCACAATTGGGAATGTCGTACAATGAAATTGGAACCTTAGCTCGAAGCGAACACAAGTGCCAAGGATTTGGTGGGATTGTTGAGCGCGGAAGCCGTATCGAATATTTTAAGCACTTAGAAGGAGAGAAATTAGAAGGTTCGTTTTTTGAAAAGACGAGTCAAACATGGACAGATGTTGCCGATGAACAATTGGAAATCGATTTTCAATCTGCGATAAACAACTTTGATTTCATTACCGTTTCGAACAATGTGCCCAAGCTTCTCAAGATTTTGAAACGATTAAAAGAACTGCCTTCTTCGTACATTTTCGATGAGAAAATTCGACGTTGTGAAACAATCATTCAGGACTGCCTTGGATTGCACGCTGAGGTTTTGGGAGAAGGGTTTTCATTCAATAAAGGGGATTCGGTACTTCTAAAGGCCAATTTAATTAACCGTTCTGGACTTTCAGTTGTTCTTTCTAAAGTGGAAATGAGCACAGGTGAGAAGCTTGACCTAGAAGATACCTTATTCTTAAATGAACCGCTTGCCTTGGACCTTGCGTCAAATGGTAAAACGGATATTTCAAACCCGTATTGGCTGAACGAACCGTTTGGGACTACTTTTAAAGTTGCTGATCCAAGCAATTATTGTGCGCCAGAAAGCAAGCCAAGTATCACTGTGAAATTTACTTTCATGGTCGACAAGGAGCCGTTTAGCATTTCAATTCCAGCGGTCTATAAATGGCGCGATCCATCGTATGGTGAAAGACGTCGGCCTTTGATTTCGACTCCAACATATACTGCAAGTTTCGAAGAACAACAACTCTTGACGAAATCAGGAATGAAAAAGGAAGTTCGAATTAAGGTGAAAAGTTTTAGAGATAGCTTG
>JAWUWJ010000192.1:0-29269 GCA_034111925.1 Crocinitomicaceae bacterium | reverse complement strand
TCCAATTCATTTTTTGAAGTTATGGCCGGTGTTCAAGCTGCGTACAATCTAACTCAATTTGATACCTTGGGTGCGGGTGGTGGTAATCCTTTTACGACTTTTATGGCCAATTCAACAATTGGTAAACAAACCACGTCGTTTAATTATCAAAATAAAATTTCGAGCCGCCACTTGATAAAGACGGGGGTTACGAACGATATTTACTTCCTCGATTTAAAAGATTCAACATTCATAAACGATAGTGTAGGCTTTGTTGCAAATCGTGATTTTGATGGAGCAACGGCTTTGATTCGACCTCATTTTCAACACAGGTTTCGAATCACTGAAGATTTAACACTTGTTTCTGGAGTTTACGCGCAGTTCTTAACCTTGGGGAATCAATTGGCAGTCGAACCAAGAGTTGGGTTGAATTATTCATTGAATAAAGGACAACGAATTTCTGTCGGTTATGGAATGCACAGTCAAATGGCGCCGATTGAACTCTATTATGAGCAAATTCAGCTTGCCGATGGATCGTACATAACGCCTAAAAAAGACGTTGGATTTACGCGAAGTCAACACTTGATTGCAGGGTATCAAAAGCGATTTAAATACGGGATTCAATTAAAAACGGAGATCTATGGGCAGTACTTGACCAACGTTCCTGTTGAGTCACAAAGTAGCTCATATTCTTTGTTGAACTTCGGGGCATCTTTCAATACAGGAACTCCTGATTATTTAGTGAATGAAGGAAAAGGATACAATTATGGAGTTGAATTGACATTGGAGAAATTCTTGGACAAGGGGTTTTATTTCTTGGTGACAGGATCTTTATTTGAGTCAAAATACCAAGGGAGCGATAAGGTATGGAGAAATACAGCCTTCAACAGCAATCATACCTTGAATGTTTTGGGCGGGTATGAAATCCGGTTTAACGCCAAAAAAACCGATGCAAAATATAAATCGGCTTTGTCGTTTGATTTAAAATTTGTTTGGAATGGAGGAGGGCGCTATACGCCTGTTCTTATTGATGAAAGCATTGCAGCGGGACAGGAAGTTCTCGATTTTAACAATACGTTTGCCTCTGGGTATGCGGATTACTTAAAAGGAAATGCACGAACAGCGTTTAAATTGATTGGGAAAAAGACGACGCAAGAATGGGTGGTTGATATTCAGAACTTTACAGATCGAGACAACATCTTTTATCAAGAATTTGATGTAAAAACAGGGGGGCTGAGAACTACGTTTCAAAACGGATTGCTTTGGGTGTTCCAGTATAGAATTACTTTTTAGGAGAAGGGTTCCATTTTTTTTGAATTCCTTCATAAAGAAAGATAACAGAAAGGATTAGCGTCATTCCGTAGATCACATCTTCCATCGGAATTGTGTGAATTCTAATACCAGAATTTTCTAAATTGTTGTACCAAACAACAGGTGCTTTTGTTGCTGCTCCTGTTAGAATTCCATTCATTATTAGAAAGGGAATCATTGAAAGAAGAAAGGTGATACCAACGTATTGATAGCTCTTTTGTCGGTAAACCCAGAAAATAATTACTGCAATACCAATAACTGAATTTATTGAAGTGTATAGTCCTTCGGGATTTAGGAAGAACAATGTTATGGCATAAATGGCCAATACAACTTGTAAGATGTCATTCAGTTTTCGGCCTTTCCAATTTCTTAAGTAGTATTTACAGCATTCATAAATAAAGGTGCACGAGAAGGGGACAACGATAAAAAAGAGGACTTCTTCAATGGGTAAATTACCGACATTTATTCCAGAAATGTAGTCGCTATTGAATCCCCAAACGCCATGAAGTGTAAAGAAATAATCCCAGATTAGAAACGGAATTGCAACGATGATTGAAGCCGTGAAAACAGCTTTCCACTTACTGAAATATTGCACCCTAGAATCAAAGCTCAAAGCAAGCGGTCCTAGAATGGCAGCTATATCAAGAAGCAGGTAGGTCCATTTCATTCTTTATAGAATTTACTAGGAATATAGAGCATTCCGAAACTTTCACCGTCTTCTTTAAAAGGTTTCTCATGGTGGACTCTGTGTGCCCTTCTGACAGCCTTAAAATAACGATTTTGTACCTTGTCAAACCAGTTGAATCGCCGGTGAATTAAAATGTCATGAACTAAAAAATAGGCAACTCCATACGCAGCAATCCCAAATCCAATTCCAGTCAAACCCTGTATCCCTTTCATCATTCCAAACATGATCGCAAGCAAAGAAGGAATGGCAAAAATCAAAAAGAACAAATCATTTTTCTGGAAAATGCTTCCCGTTGGTTGATGGTGGTCTTTATGAACCGACCAAAGAAAACCATGCATAATGTACTTATGCGCTAACCAAGCACATACTTCCATTAGCAAAAAAGCCGCAATAAATCCAATTCCGAATATCATAGAAGGTTTAAAATAATAAAAAAGATCGTCCAGATAATATAAATTATAATTCCAGTTTTATTAATTCCTTTGTTGCGGTAAAGATACATGGCCGAGAACAAGAAACTAAATCCGAACCAACACAAATAATTGTAGAATGGAATGGTTCCATCAGTCCAAGTCCAGAAGTTGTAGCTAATAGCGACAGGCTCAATGATAAAATCAAGCAGTGTACATAATGCCGCTGCCAACAGTGCTTGGAGGATCAAAGGTTTTTTGATAAAATACTTTACAATTGAACTGGAAGCGGCGACAATGATAACCCAATTAAGTCCAATAATTAGAGGGACGTCGAGGAGTTTAAAGCCCAATGCCGTGTCATAGCTGTATTCGCCAAATAGGAGGCCCGTTTTTATTCCAATCAATTCAGCACTATAACCAAGAATGAATATTGACGCTAGAACGGCAGTCTTTCTAAGGTTTATTCCTTCGTCGATAATCAAAGCAGCACCTGAAATTAAAAGCGTTACGTAAGACAATCGAGAAGCATTTGGATCTGTCGCAAATAGAATCAAACCTACCACATGAAATATGATAAGTACAATAAGGTTGTATTTCGTTCTTGATTTCACGGTATTAAATTAGCAACAATTTTCGCAGATCGCAGCACAAGTGGAATTCCACCGCCTGGATGAACTGCTCCTCCACAAAAGTACAAATTATCGTATTTCTTAATCGTATTCGGATGACGTTTCAATGCAGAGTCAAATTTATTGGATGCAGCACCGTATAGAGCGCCTTGATAAGAGCCCGTTAATGATTCAATTGATGCCTTGTCCCAATAATTTTCCGTCACAATGTGATTGCGAATATCTATTTTGAATTGTTCCTGAATTTTATCGATAACATATTGTTTCATCTTCTCTATGTAAATACCGTCTGTCGTATCAATTGAGGATGTATTGATCATCACAAATAAGTTTTGCCCGTTTTCAGGCGCGTCACTTGGATTTAAAAGTGAGCTGATATGAATGTAAACCGTTGGTTCAAGACTGTTTTTCTGTTCCTTGAAGATTGTATTGAATTCTCCTTCGTAATCCTTACTGAATAGGATGTTGTGCAATCCAAGTTCAGGGATTTTGGTGTCAATTCCCCAATAGAAAACCAATCCAGAAGTACTTCTTTCTTCCTTTTTGTATTTTATAGAGAGAGGAGCATCCTTCAATACATAATCGTAGAATGAGATGGGATCAATAGCGCAAATAACCAGTTTGCTTGACCCGGAGATATTATCATCGATTCTATATGTATATCCAGACAACTCCCTTTCAACTTCGACTACCACTTCGAAGTTGAACTCTATATTTTCTTCAAGAGCTAATTTGTATAATCCATCAATAATGGACCGCATTCCATTTTTTGGAAAGTAAGTGCCGTCGTTCAACTCTAAATTTGGAATCATACTGTACAGCCCACTCATTTGATATGGATTGGAGCCGTTGTATGTTCCGAACCTGTTGAAAATCAATTGCATCTTCTCAGATTCAAATTTAGATTCGTTGTGACTATTGAGGCTTTTAAACATCTTGCGTGAAAGCAAAAATGGATAATGTTTTATAAATTTTGGATGGAGAAATTTCAGGAAAGAAGGAATCGAATCATTTAAAAAGAGTTCCCCGATATTGTTATAATCCTTTTTGGAATTTGAGATATAACCTTCGTAATTATCTGCTTCATCCGCAGAAATCGCCTCCTTGATTTCTTCCTTCGTGTTTTTTAGATTACTACTTAGCGTAATTTTCGATGCATCGTTGAAAAAGTAACGGCATGATTCTGAATGCTTCGCGAATTCAAAATAGTCGCTCGGGTTCTTTCCATACAATTCGAAAAGTTCGTTTATGTTTTCAGGTTCGGTTAACAATGATGGACCTTGATCCCAACGAAATCCTTTGGAATGCAATTCAGAAAGTTTCCCGCCAGGCTTGTCGTTTTTTTCAAGAACGAGAACGCGAAGCCCTTTTTTGTTTAGCCTCAAAGCGCATGCTATCCCTGCCAATCCGGCACCGACGATTATTGCATCATATTTCTTTTCCGACGTCAATTTTTCGCTGTATAAAGAGTTACAAGAGGTTCATTGAATTACGAACTAGGCATTTGCAAAAGATAACGACCTTGATTGAATCGGGAACTCTTACTCTTGCGCTTAGCAAATCTTGTGGCTGTTTTTGTTTTATTTCATTCAAGAGTTTGACGTAATAACGGTAGCTGATATAGACACCAAGACGTGCTGATTTTGGCAGCATTTTGATTCCAATTAAAGCTTCATCGAATTCTTTTTGAATTTCATTTTCTATGTCAATCTTCGTCTCTTTTGTGATGTTGTTGACATCCAAATCGGGGAAGTAAATACGCCCAAGTTCATTTACATCATCGTTTAAATCTCTTAAGAAGTTAATCTTTTGAAAAGCAGAACCCAATTTTATAGCGTACGGTTTCAGTTTCGCATATTCATCCTCGTCGCCATAAACGAATACTTTTAGACACATTAATCCAACCACTTCTGCTGATCCAAGAATGTATTCTTCATACGATTCTTGTGTATAATCAACCGGGTTCAAGTCCATTTCCATGCTTTTCAAGAACTGAATAATGAGTGCATGGTCAATGTTGTATTTGTTGACTGTGAGTTGGAATGCATTTAAGATTGGGTTCACAGAAATTCCACGCTCAATCGCAAGGAAAGTCTCATCTGAAAATTCTTTCAGCAATCCTGCCTTATCAAAATCATGGAAGGAGTCGACAATCTCATCGGCAACACGGACAAAACCATAGATGCTATGGATGTCTGCACGAATTCTTTTATCAAGCCTGTTAACGCCTGCATAAAAAGAGGTACTGTATTTTCTTGTGACCTCTTTCGAAGCTAAGAAGCTGTATTCGTCGTATAAATTTTTCACGATTTCATAATTTGTTTCGCGGCAATTTTACCTGAGATGAGAGCGGGAGGTATACCCGGTCCTGGCACAGTTAATTGTCCACAGAAATACAAGTTTTTCAACTTGGATTTCATTTTTGGTTTAAGATTAGCCGTTTGTTTTAATGTGTTAGCAAGGCCATACGCGTTTCCTTTAAAGGAATTATATTCCGATTTAAAGTCAGAAATACAAAACGACCTTTTGTAGACAATACTCTCCGAAATGTCTACACCCGTTCTGTGTTTCAATCGATCAAGCATCAGTTGAAAATATTCCTCTCTGATTTGATCGTTGTCTTCTATACCCGTTGCAATTGGCATTAAGAAGAACAAGTTTTCATGTCCTTCTGGTGCAACACTTGGGTCTGTTTTACTTGGAGCACAAACGTAGAACAACGGTTTTTTAGGCCATTGCGGTTCTTTGTAAATTTCCTCTCCGTGATCATTGAGGTCTTCATCAAAGAATAAATTGTGGTGCTCGAGTTTCTCTATTTTTTTGTCAACTCCAATGTAAAAAATCAATGAACTGGGCGCCATTTTTCGTTTGTCCCAATAGGATTCATTGTACTTTCTATATTTTGCTGGAAGTAATTTCTGTTCTGTAAAATGATAATCAGCACCGGAGATGACAAAATCAAATTGATGTTCAACTCCGTCGGCTTTTATTCCGTCAACGTGATCATTTTTAGCCAAAATCTTTTGGACATCTGCGTTGAGGTTTATTTTGACTCCATTTTGAAGGGCTATTTTCCCCAAAGCCGCAGCCAAATCGTGCATTCCGCCTTCAGGATACCAAGTTCCTAATTTCAGATCTGCGTAATTCATTAATGTATACAGCGAAGGAATGTTCTTAGGCATTTCCCCAAGGAATAGAACGGGGAAATTTAGAATGCTTCTCGCTTTCTTCGATTCAAACCGTCTGGAAACATCTGAGTTAACTGATTTTAAAACATCTAATTTGAAGCTGTTTTTCACAACTTCCCATTTCATGAGTTCACCAATACTTAGTCCTGGATTCTCAAGAAGCTTTATGGAGATATCGTATTTCGTTTTGGCATCCGATAAAAACGAGTCTAGCTTCTTCGCTCCATCAATTTCTAAAGAATCGAATAAGGAATCAAGGTCTTTTTGATTTGAAGGTATTTTTGAAGAGGTAGCATCATCCCAAAAAACTTGATAGCTTGTTTTCAGTCGATCCAATTTAAAATAATCGGTTCTTTTTTCGCCCAAATCGGTGAAAAGGCCGTCGATAAGTTCGGGCATCCAATACCATGAGGGTCCCATGTCAAATTTGAATCCTTTGGCTTCAAAGGTTTGAGAACGACCGCCAACCATGGCGTTTTTTTCAAAAATGGTTACGTCGTATCCGTTTTTTGAAAGATAGCATGCTGCATAAAGGCTCGAAAGTCCTGCACCAATTATTCCAATATTTTTTTTAGTGGTAGTCAATTTTATAGCTTAAATAGTTTGGTGAAATCTTCGTAATTAAGAATAGAATTCATTTGTGGGTAAATTTCAGCTTTATTCTTAATAGGTTTGGTAGTGCTGAGACATAGTTTGTTTTCAGGTATTATTTCCAAAAGAGAATCTAATTTCCTGTGAAACCGATCTCCTGTGACGTTGATTATCATTGAGGTAAAAACAAGATCTGGATTTTTTTGAACAATTGCCAACCGTAAATCTTCTGTCGGGACATTCGCTCCAAGATAAATGCTATTCCAGCCAAAAGACTTTAGAAAATAATTGTAAAAAAGAATAGGGATTTCATGATGTTCTCCTTTGGTTAGAAAAATTAAAACGCTTTTGTCAAGTTGCTTCTCAGGTTTAAGAGCGTCTGTTTTTACGATGATAAACTTTCTTAATGTATTTGAAAAAAGATGTTCGTGGCTTATGTTTAATGTGTTTAATTGCCAAAGTTCGCCGAGTCGGATTAGTAAAGGAGTAATGGTTTCTACATACAATCTTAAGATGCCTTTTTCAATATATTCTTCCTCAAGTATTTTTTCGATTTCAAACGTGTCGAGTTTGATTATATTCTGAATTAAGGCATTAATTTCCTTTGAATCGGATGCGTTTTTATCATTTAAAATGGTGTCGGCTCTCGATTTTATTTCATCGTCACCAAGAGTCGCAATTTTTGATATTTTATATCCTCCATTGTAGAGTAGATTGATATTTAGAATCTTTTTTAAGTCATTGTTATCATAATAACGAATATTCGTTTCACTTCGCTTTGGTTCAAGGATGTTATACCTTTTTTCCCAGATGCGAAGAGTATGAGCTTTAATGCCAGTAAGGTTTTCCAGATCTTTTATGCTGTATATAGTTTCCATTTCCACTATTAAAGGTACTACTTTTGTTTAATCTTTTAGCTGTGTGATTAAACAAAAGTAACAATAATTGTTTAATAACCCGAAATGGGATGCGAATTCCGTGCAAATAATTACTCGCCAACACCTTGCTTTTGTTTATAAAGCATTGATTAAATGAGTTTTAAAAGGGTCTTGTCTTGAGGTTTTCGGCGTTGAGCTTGAGGGTTACTTCAGGAGTTCTGAAATTCTTTTTCCATCTCCTTTGCTTAGATTAAAATGCAACAGTTCTGCAATCGTACTCGCGAGGTCTGTTTGATTGTAATGCGTTGAAACAACGCTGTCTTTTGGTAAATTTGGCCCTAATACCAATAGACTAATTTTTTTGCATCCCTCGCACTTGTCTCCATGTCCTGGATATCCAATAGAAACACCATCAGAATGCCGCCCATGGTCGTTTGTTACGAATAGGGTTGTCTTGTCTTTATAAACGGGATCGTTTTGAATGTAATTCCAAATTTGTTGAACATATAGGTCGGTATTTATAATTCCAAGCAGGTATTTTGACCAGTTGAATTCATGTCCAGAATGATCTGGCTCTCTAAAATTGATAAGCGTCAATTTAGGGTGGTGCTCGTTAAATATTTCAAAACACCGCTTTAGAGTTATGGTATCGTGTCTTTTACCGCTGCCATTGCCATTTACACCGCAATCTGTTGAAGGCATGTATTTGTCATTCCAGAATGTATTACTCGTGTTTGCGAGAACTTCCAATTTATCCTTACTTGCAATGATCCACGTTTTATTCATTGGGGTTCCATGCGCTTCTCGCAAACCTTGGAAAATGGATGGCTTATCAGGAAACTCGTAGCCGCTGTTGTTAATGTTTTGATAATTCCCCGTTGTAATTGCAGTATGGCCAGCTATAGTACGAGTCACACCATCATTTGAAAAATTAGAAAATGTCACTCCCTCATGACTGAGCAGTGATTGATTTGGAATAAATGTATGACTCGGTTCACCCCATGTTTCAGTATATCTAGGGCCGTCAATAACAACAACGATAACATATTCCGTACTATAAATTGGGTATACTTTGTCCTGTTTGCAGCCGAAAAGAATGGAGAAGAGTAGGAGTAGAGTTATGGCAATGGTGTACTTCATTCATCAGCAAGATATGAAATTTAAATGAACTCGCAGAATGAATAATCTTAAAGTCAGGGGCCTATTTCAATAGGGAATTTAATTGAGGGATCGTTTTAATTTGAAGTAGTTTTTTTGATGGTTTAAAATCAAAATTTGCCAATTGACTGCCACTAACTATCACTACGGCGTCTTTTGACATTTTCTTCAGAACTTTTTCAATATTCCCAAAATTCTTTTCACTGATCTTAGCTGTAAATGTACTCACCACAATTTGAGGCTTGATTTGAGAAAAGGCAGGTTCAATTTCTTTAATTGGAACTTTTTGCCCAAAGTAGTGGCACGTATAGCCTTGTTGCTTCAGTATAAACTGATAAAGGAGCAAACTGAATTCATGTTCTTCATTGTCGTGGAGAAAGAGCATGGCCGTTTTAAGAGGGTCAGGATCAGTTTCTATTTGGCATGTTTTAGAAATCAAAAAGTCTCTAAAAATCGTTGAGAAGTAATGCTCATGAACAATATTGATAGAGTTTACTTGCCACAACTGCCCGATTTTAGACAACAAAGGAAGTATCATCGACATATATAGCTCATCGAGGCTTTGTTTCTCTAGTTCAAGTTCAAGAGCCTCAGTAATTTGATCCCCTTTAAAATCTAAGATAAGTAAGGTCAGCGCATCAATTTCGGACTGTTTGTCCAGTTCCGTAACAAGAATTCTTGATTTTGCCTCACGAATTATTTCAGATTCAGTTAAGGATGCAATTTTGGAAATTTTGAAACCAGACGTATAAAGAAGACTTATGTTTAGAATTTTCTTGAGGTCATTTTCACTATAATATCGAATATTACTTTTCGTTCTTTTCGGTTCCAATAGGCCGTAACGCTGTTCCCATATACGAATGGTGTGCGCTTTTATCTGAGTAAAATTTTCAAGATCTTTTATACTGTACCTTAAATTTCCCAATGCCTATGTGTTTTACAATAAAAACAAATGTAGAGGATTAATGTGAAATTTAAAGCGGAATGCGAATTAAGTGTGAATTCAAATTTATTTTTAGGCTCCTTTTTTAATTTTAAACTCAACAATTATTCCAATTGACGGTTGTAAAATTCCATTTGAATTCGCAATCGATTTCAGTAAATAACGTGAACTATCACTTGGATCTTCCATTGGATTTCCGTTTGCATCTCTTTGGAGAAGTACAATAGGTGCTGTTGTCGCTTTGTTGTTGTAAATGTTTTGAATGTCAAAATATAAATTCAAGGACATTTTTTTGAAGCTGAACCTCTTATCTACACGAACATTTAATTGATGGTATGAACTACCTCGTTGTGAATTTAAAAGGGAGTAATCAAGCACAGCAGAATTCTGAACATCCCAAACTTCTTTCAACGATGAAGTTTCTAAATCTGCAGGAGTAAATGGTGCACCTCCAGAGAAAGACCATCTAAAGCCAACTTCCCAGTTCTTTTTGAAACGCTTACCACCAGTTACAGATACGATGTTTTTGCTGTCCCATGTGCTTGGAATTAATACGCCATCTTTAGACTCAAACTCTGAAGTCACAAATGTATAGGCAACGAGGCAATAGAAACCTTTGATCAATTTTTGTTGGTAGAGAAATTCAGCCCCGTATGCGCGACCTTGCGATGTTGACGAGACTTCTTCGTTTCCAACAACCCCAAAGTCAGTACCTAGATTGGCCAATGAAATAGAATCTCTCACAGAGAAAGGATAGCGGTTGTACTTTTTGAAGAATCCTTCCAACGAAAATTTAGACTTGAAATTCGTCGTGTAAGAAGATCCAATTGTTAGATGATCTGCTTGGATGTATTTCAATCCATTTTCTTTGTTTTTTAAAGTTCCGCTTACATCTCTATATCCTAATATTGTATACGATGGAAGTTGATTGTAACGTGCGACAGTTCCACTGATAGACAATTGATCCGAAAGTGCATAGTTCAATGAAAGGGAAGGAGAAATCTGATCCAATGGGTTCAACATGGATTGGGAATAGCTGCTTATATCCGATCTCAAGCCGAGGCTTACATCCAAGTTTTCGTTTAGGAAAGATTTACTTACTTGAGCGAAGATTGAACCCTTGTGTAAGTCTAAATTTGAATTTATATCAACTGTAATTGGTATTCCTCCCGAAACGAATTGTCGAAATGTTGAGGCCTGAAATTTTGCGTATTCATACCCGAATCCAGCAAGAACTTTGTAACCGTTTTTTCTCCAAGTATGTTCAAAGCGCACTTTGTTTTCTACTTCTGTTGATGTGTAATTAAGTAAGAGGTTTTGCGGAATTTCAACGTTCTCGAAATATTTTTGCGAGATGTTCTTCAACATGTTTCTACTTACGATTACTCGTTGATTGCTGTTTTCACTGTAATGAACATAATTCACTCCAATTGTATAATTCCACTGGTCTTGCGTCGGAATATTGTTCAAGGAAAACTGATTCAATTCAAATTGCTGAGGGTCTGTTACGCCTTCATTTACAGATTCATTTAAAACAAAATCATCAAGAGCGCCCAAACCAATAATACTGATTTTATTTTTCCGATTGATCTTGTAATTCACCTTGAATTGAGCATCGTTATACGTTGGAAGAAATGGCAACTTTAAAGCAGCGAATAAAAGTTGTAAATAAGAACGACGTGCTGAAAATATGAAACTCGCTTTTTTCCCTAAAGGACCATCTAGCGTTAAGGCAACATCACTTGAACCAACGGCTATATTGGCAACCAAATTTTCTTTGTTTCCTTCTTTTTGCTTGAACGAGATCGCAGAACTTAGTCCATTGGCTAAATTTGAAGGAAAGGCTCCGGCATAAAAATCAATCGATCGTATAAAGTTGATGTTCAATAATCCAACAGGTCCGCCGCTACTTCCTTGAGTGGCAAAGTGATTGATGTTCGGTACTTCAATCCCATCTAGGTAAAATTTGTTTTCGCCAGGTGATCCACCTCGAATAATGATATCATTTCTAAATGAAGCGGGTGAAGCAACACCAGGCAATGCTTGCAGAACTTTACTGGCATCTCTATTGGCTCCAGGCAAACGTTCAATTTCTGTGGCATTCAATGTTTTTAAAGAATTCGGTGATTCTTTTACCCTCTTAAATGGCTTTGCGACAACTTTAACTTCTCCTTGCTCTAAAACGAATTCTTCCAGTTCAAAATTTAACTCTGTTGATCTTGAGACAGAAACGGTGATGTCTGATAATATAAGTTCGTTGAATCCTGATGAAGTCGCTTTAATAGAATAAACTCCTGGTTCGACACTTACGATTTTATAGTATCCCAATGAATCTGTAATTGCCCCTTTGGACAAGCCAACAATCTGAACTTTGGCAAATTCAACAGGTTGATTGTTGATTGAATTAATGATTATTCCTGAAATACTCGACGTTTGTGCGCCTGCAGTAAGGTATAAAAAAAGTGAAAATATTAATAGAAAGGATTTCATTTTCAAAGGTTATATAATACAATATAGAGATTCAATGATGTGGCAATTATGAGCCACGAAATATAAGGAAAAATGTACAGTGCACTATACGGTTTATGATCTGTATGGAAGAGAAGGAATAAAATTATTACGAAAGTTAGGGAGGAGATTATGATTAATCCGATAATAGGGGATTGAAAATGGAAAAAGGCAATATTCCAACTTACATTTAGAATCCACTGAATACTAAATAAAACTTGAACTTTTCGACGGTTGATGGATGTGCGATAAAGTCCTGTCATAAAGAACGTGAAGCAAACCATGATAGTCGTCCATGCAAAGCCAAATACCCAACCCGGTGGAGTCCATGAAGCTTGGTTCAAATTGGAATACCATTCAGAGGAAACGCCAGGTCCTGTGAGTAAACCTCCAACAGCCAATGCTCCAAAGTTGAGGATTAAGAAGATTGAAAAGGTTTTTATGTAGGTCATTTTATGTAGTGTCTATAAATGCCAAAAACCCGGAGGACGAATCCCCCGAGTCTTTAACTTAGCTACTACCACTATAGCTTCATAAATTTCGCTTGAAATTCACCAGTTTCGTTTGTTAAAAAGATGAAGTAATTTCCATTCGCCAATTCTGAAACATTTACAGTTCCGTTTTCAGTCGAACCAGTAAGGACAGTCATACCATAGCTGTTCATTACTTTATAATTCGTTTTATCAAAGTCATTGATTTTTAATACGTCTGTTGCAGGGTTTGGAGCAACGTTGATTAGTGTTACATCCGCTTCTTCGATTCCTGCGATCAATGGCAATAATACAATATCAATAGCGTGAACAACTCCATTGTATACTGTAAGGTTTGGGATTGTAACAGTTGAAGTGTTGATCATTACACCTGTTGTTAAGTCAACAATTACATCTTCTCCGTTTAACATTCCAACAGGACCATTCACTAAGGCTCCAGATAAAACTGTTGACCCAACTACGTGGTACAATAAGATGTCAGATAAAATTGGACTTGCAAGTACACCTGCAATGTCAGTACCTAAAGCTGCTGCTAAATTGTCAAATGCTGTATTGTCAGGTGCGAAAACCGTTAGTGTAGCAAATGGATCGGTAAGAGCAGGTAATAATTCTGCTGTTGAAACTGCTGCTGTTAAATATGTGAATCCATTGTCAATAGCAACATCAACAACTGTTTCATAAGGTAACAATACTGCGTCAACTGAATGAACGATTCCGTTCATTGTTGTTAAATCAGGATCGTTAACTTGTGCTTGATTTGCAAATACATCACCCATTGACGTTTTCGTCATTTTAATTGTATTCGTCATGCTCAGTGGACTCACGATTGCACCGTTTGCAACTGAAGCAGCATCTACAGTAATTCCTAGTACGTGGTACAAAAGAATGTCTGTTAAGTTTGGAAGTGCAAGTAAGCCTGCGATGTCTGTATTTAAAGCAATTGCTAAGTTGTCAAACGCCGCGTTATCCGGAGCAAAAACTGTTAAGGTTGCAGTAGAATCTTGAAGAGCTCCTTGCAACATTTGTTGATCAATTGCTGCTTTTAAAGAAGTATGGTTTGAACTTGTTGCAATAACGTTATCATACACGTTTGTTTGCGCAGAAGTCATTAGAGCTGCTAAAGCAAAACTCATCGCCAGAGCTGCTTTTTTAAATCTGAATTGTATTGTTCTTTTTTTCATAATGTTTAATCTTTTTTGTGTTTCGTTAAACAAATGTACGGAACTTTGTTTAACAAATGCAAATAAAGATTAAACAAAATATATAATATTCATTAAATATTGATTTAACTTATTAAATTTGAGTGATTTAAATAAATGTTAAAAAATGTATCCGTACCATAATAAGATTAAACAAAGGATAAAAAACAGGGAATTGATCAACTATGAATACGTTGATACTTACAAAAATATCTCACCGTGTATGGTTTTGTATTTTAGTACGGAACCTAAAGCCCGACCAATTCGAGAACATCGATTCGAGGAATATGAGTTGTTGTTTAAATCATTGAGTGGTGAGGAAGAACAGATACAGGAATAGCTTTAACGTACAATTTCAAAGTCAAAGTCAACGTGAAAGTGATCGTCGTGCAATTCATTGATCACACGCTCTAGGTTACGGGTGACGTAAGGACCATTTGTCGCAAATAGTTTTCCTTGAGTGGTATTGAATAATTCATTCCTTAAGTCGGTATTGAAAATTACCTTGGTTATTTTTAAACCTAATTTTTCCGCCTCAATGCGCATTTGGTTAATCTCGTCAGCGACCATTTCAAAGTCTATCGAAATTTCAGTATCGTTAATGTACTGTCCTTCCTTGTTGAATTCAAGAAGGTAATGCATGGCACCCAAATCATCTAGATCATAATAAGGTGAGCCGTCTTTCATCAATGGCATCATCATATCAACGCTCATTCCATTTTGATGCGTTCGGTGAGGAAACATTTTACCACCATGCTCATTGGAAAACTCCATGATGCTGAACTTTCGCTTTTCACCGTTTGATTCGAAGGTTTTGAAGGTGTTGATTACGGTTTGTGCAACCAAATGATGTGTAAAGGCACGGCCAGACAAATAACTTGCAGTATCGAAATACGTAAAGTTCGAGCCAGAAAAAGGGATCAGTGTTCCGTTCTGAAGGCTTCCTTCGCTTACAGATCCAATGGATTTCGTTTTCAATGAATCTTGAAAATGCTCAGCGTAATAACGATCAACGACTGAAGGTTCTATTAATCTTTCAGGAGTTGGTTCAGATTGATTGCTGATTTCTGTGCTGTCCGATTGGGTAGAACAAGAAGTAATGAATAAGAAAAGTGATAGGAATGGTATTAGAATGCGCATATTTGGTTTTGCTTCATTTCGCAATTATCGTACCCAAGTGAAACGTCTTATTTTCCGTTGTAGATGGCCTTGTTTTTGTCCGTCTCTGCCAAGACAACCTCCAACCCGAATTTAGAATCAAGTTTCTCTCTTAAAATATCCCAAATCACTTTGGAAATGTTTTCAGCTGTTGGGTTGATTCCTTCGAATTCCAAACAATCCAAGTTTAAGTTACGATGGTCAAAACGATCCAGAATATGCTCGTGGATTATTTCTTTTAAAACCTTAAGGTCAATTACATAACCTGTTTCAGCATCAATTGCACCTTCAACTATAACCTCAAGAACGTAATTGTGGCCGTGATAATTGGGATTGCTGCACTTGCCAAAGATTTCTAGATTCTTTTCATCTGACCAGTCTTCTCTAAAAAGGCGATGGGCGGCATTAAACGTTTCTCTTCTACAAACTTTCATATTGAGACAAAGATAGTTGTTAAATCCAATCTCTAGAATTCATTTTTCTTGATTGAAATAATTGTAACGTCATCCGTTTGATTTCCTGTCGCAATCCACGCATTAAAATCTTCCTCAAATTCATGCCTTTGTTTTACCAGTGGTAATTCCACGTTCATTTCAAGCAATTCAAGAATCCTTCTGAAAGAGAATTTTTTGTCATTTGGACCACCAAATTGATCTTGGAATCCATCTGAAAATAAGTACAATTGATTTTCTGGAAGGAACGGCGTGTAATGCGTACTGTATCCTTGGAAACCAGTTGTAGGAGCATCGCCAATATGTTTGTTGTCTCCTTTCAGCATTGTGAACGAGGCATCTTCATAAATCAAGAAACGCGATCCAGCGCAACCAAAAGCTATTTCATCTGTGGTGTCATCCAGAACACAGAGCGTCAGTTCCATTCCGTCGTTAATTTCTGTATCCCCCGAACCTCTTGGCAGAACGTCAATCAAGCGCTTATCCATTTCATTCAAAATGTCCCCCGGATCTGTCATTCGTCCTTCAAGGATGATACTGTTCAACAGGTTGATTCCAAGAAGTGTCATAAAGGAACCTGGAACTCCATGGCCAGTGCAATCGCCTAGCACAAGGAATGTTTTCGATTCAATTTTTTCCATCCAATAGAAATCGCCAGAGACAATGTCTTTTGGTTTAAAGATGATAAAGTACTCTTTAAATATCGATGCGAAATTACGCTCGTGTGGCAACAGGTTAATTTGAATTCGCTGCGCATAACTAATACTTGACGTAATGTCATCCCTTTGATCTTTAATCAGCTGTTGCTGCTGACGAATCTCTGTAATGTCACGCGCCAAAGCAATGAACCCATTGATTAACGTTTTTGATCCCGCAGCGTATAAAGTTGTAACGTACTGACCGATCCAGATAATTTCACCATTCTTTTTATGAATTGGAAACTCTTTGTATGAACTCGCACTTCTCTGTTTGAAATGTTCAGAATAATAATTGCTAACCTCTTCGAAGTATTTTTCGGGAACAATTGAAATTGAATGCTTGTTCAAAAGATCTTCTTTTGTGTATCCTAATTTTTCATAACAGATATCATTAAGGAAAATGAAATCGCCTTGCAAGTTGCATCTATAAATGAAATCTTCTGCATTTTGAACCAGCAATTCATACGTGTTTTCCAGTTCCATTTGCTCAGAAATATCCTGCCCGAGCATTACTTTAACATCCTTAGAAAAGTCTTTGTATTCCCATTCAACCCAATGAATTTTTGAGTCTTCGCTCGCCATTGGAACAAGGTATTTTTCGCCGTCCTTGAATTCTTTTAAAACATCAACTTCTCTAAACCGCCCTTCGAAGGGAACATAATTGTTCAGAATTGAAATGTCCTGATTGACTATCTCGCTGTGCGTTGATGCGATGAAATTTGAAATGTTTTCACTCGCATAAACAATTTTTCCTTCGTTGGTAAATGCAATTGCGGGAATATTTCCTCGATTGACAATGGAAGAGATGAAGATCAATTTGTCCAATGAATCCGATCTCAGATAACTTAAGAAAATTAGAAGAGCAATGAGTGCAATGTTTGCAATAATGAAATAGGACTTAGGATATACTTCATTCTCGATTATCACAACCATGATCATTGTTGCCATGAGAATAATCGAAGTAAAAATGATCATGGACTTAATTCGATGGAGGAAGAACGGTGTCACCATGGTCGTTAAAACGAGGCCGATAATATGGAATGGATGTAAATGAGAAAGATACATCTCGACATAGCCATGAAGCATTATTATTCCAACCCCGATCAATAGAAGTGGATTGAGTAAACGTTCATTCGGAGAACCAATAACTGATTTCGATAAAAAGTACAATCCAAGAAGCAAAAATTCCATTGGGAGAACGAGGCCTAAATGAAGATCCAATTCACCGCTTACCAAAGGTCCGACGATGTAAGAACCACCTGCGGCAATGATTCCTAATAGGATGATATTTGGTGCCATTAGAAGATGTACCTCAGTGTCTTTTGTTTGCACGAGGCTGTGTTTCTCAAACGCTCTACTGTAATTGATCAAAATAATATTTACGCCAATTACACATATTACGATTAGAATAATGAACCAATTTGTTTTCCAAACGGGCAGCTTCACATCGAATTGAAACTTATTTAAACTGCTAAAATGAACACCGTCATAAGAAGCTCTAACCTCCAATGTATAGCTCCCATTGTCCAAGTTGGATAGATAAAGATCGTCGTTTTCGTTTAAGGAAGTCCAAGAAGCGCTTTCTCCTGATAAACGATATGAATATTCTATTTTCCCAATTTTAGGGTTGTTAACGTGAAACTTATAATGGAAAGAATTGATGTTCGTTCCATCTTTATCATAGCGTGTTAAATCAGTAATGATCGGGGCCAATGGCGTGCGCAGTTGATCAAGTATATCTGTATTAATTAAAAACAGACCTTCAACCGTTCCAACGAAAATGTTATTGTCTTCTTGAAACTGAGACCGCATGTGTGTTTCATAGCCCGCAAATCCAGATTCGGCATCGTAATGAGATTGACCAACAACTTCGCCTAATTTGTTTACTTGAAGAATGTTGATTCCTTTATTGGTGCCAACAACAAGGTTTCCTAAGCGATCTGCATTCAGCGTGTAATACAAGTTGGTTGTGAAATAGTCGCTTCCTTTTAGAATTATTTTTTCGGCTTTGGGGGTAATCCCTACAATTCCCTTTTCCATTGTAAACCAAGTTGTTCCGTATACATCAGTAGTGGAACAGCCAGAATAACTTCCCAATTGCCTGTCCAGAGTTAATCGAGTGAATTTTTCAGATTTTTTATCGTATTTAAAAATTCCATCATTGGTTCCGAAATAGATTGCCTTCCCTGAAGCGGTCAGTTGACCTGTATAAAAATAACTAGGTAGTTTTTGAATGTCTCTGAACTCTACTTTCTCACCTGTTTTTAAGTCTATTTTGAAAATTCCCTTTCCTGCAACACCTGCCCAAAGGAATGATTTGTCAGACAAGATAAACGTTACGTTTTCATTCTTAAAAAGGAAATCGTCGAATACAGGTTCTATTATATTGCTGAATTTTTTGATTCCTACATTTGTCGCTACATAGTAATCTCGATCAACTCGGGCAACAGCTCTAATGATGAATGAGAATTCACTGAACCCTTCAGAATCAAAACGTCCAACGTAGGTCTTTCCGCTAAAAGTGGAGATTAAAATATCATCGTAAATTGTACGGTACGGCTGAGAAATTTCAGTTGATTCGTAGATTGAATGCAGTTGAATTTTAGTGAAGGCTTCAAGTGATACTTTGTAGATTCCTTTGGTTCTAGAACAGATCCAATAATCGCCATTCAAGTCACAAATAATTTGAGCTGGATCTGCAATTGGTTGATTGTAATTATGCGCTATTGGAAATAAAGATCGGTCTCTGATATGGAAAAGACGGCCTTTTTCAGTTACGACTACAATGTTTTTATTGTCTTGATCTGAGCTGAATGAAATAACTTGATCCCCGTCGGTTGAAATCTCAGCTCTAGAATCAATTCTACTTTTCTGAATGGCTCCATTTTCATTGATTATGGCTTCTAACCATTTGTCCCCTGAAGCGCTAAAAAGGATAAGTCTGTCTAAATATACATACCCAAAATTGTATTGATTTGCATCACTTTCACTATTATTCAGATAACTAGAAAGAGAAGTGATATTGCCATAACGAAGCAGATAATTCCCTTGACTCGTTAGGATAATATATCCGTTTTTAACTTTAATGTAGTGGTGTAATTCAATGTCTTTATCAAAACTCATTAAGACCTTTGACTTTCCATTTGATTCTGAATGAATTTTACGCGTTCCAACGAAATAATGAGTCGATTGGCTTTTTAACACCGCAATGGCTTCGCCCACTTTATCTTTGTCGAACTTAAATTTATGGTAGGTTTTATTTTTAATAGAATAATAATAGAACCCTTTGTATTGTGATGCAAAAAGAATGGAATCACCTTCAATAATAAGGTTTTGAACATGGTGGTTATTATCACCTTCTTTTTCCAATAACTCTTCGAAATTTTTTCCGTTAAAGCGCATTAAGGGTGCACCTTCGGTTCCAATCCATAAATAACCATCGTCTGACTGAGCAATACTTGAAATTGCGGCCATGGTTAAGCCGTCTCTGTGGTTGTAATTTTTAAATGTGTAGAGTTGCGCGCTAGAATTGAATGCGCAAATGACCAAGCAAAATGTTACTAAAAGCAGTTTTAATTTCAAGGTAGAAGAGACTCTGTTTGAACCAGAAAAATAGACAAATTCCGTGACAAAACTGGTAATAAAATGGAACTGTTATGCAATCACAACAATCTTCTTCTTAATATCATCTGCAATTTGCTTCGCTTTCACCATGGAAGAGGCTGCTATAGTTACATGTCCCATCTTTCTATTGGGTTTGGTTTGCTCTTTACCATAGATGTGAATATGCACCCCAGGTTGCCCAACCAAATCATTCATTCCTTTATAGACCGCTTTGCCCGTGTGGCCTTCGCTCCCGATCAAATTTATCATCACTCCAAAGCAAGTCATTTCTGTCGATCCAAGGGGCATATTTAATACAGAACGCATGTGTTGTTCAAACTGAGAAGTAACATTGCATTCGATTGTATGGTGTCCACTGTTGTGTGGTCTTGGGGCAACTTCATTGACCAATATTTCACCGTCCTTATTTAAAAACAATTCAACGGCCAAGATTCCAACCAATTCCAATTTATTGATCACATCAATGGCAATCTCGTTCGCTTTCTTTTCTATTTCCGAAGAAATGTTTGCTGGAGAAAATAAGTAAGAAACTAAATTTGCCTCATTGAATTCACATTCAACAGTAGGATAAACCGCTGTCTGTCCATTTTCGTTTCTAGAAACAATGACCGAAAGTTCTTTTTCAAATGGAACCAAGCTCTCAATTATTGAAGGTTCTGAGAACGCCGAATCTAAATCCGCTTTTGATTTAATAATAACAACCCCTTTTCCATCATAGCCACCTGTTCGCAATTTTTGCACGAATGGGATTTTACTTTCGAATTTCGTTAAGTCTGAGTTCGCCTCAACCATTTCGAAATCGGAAGTTGGAATGTTATTCTCTTTGTAAAATGTTTTTTGAAGCCCTTTATCTTTGATGATTTCCAAAATATGTGGCTGTGGAAATATTTTTATTCCCGTTTTTTCAAGATCGTAAAGTGCCTCAACGTTAACATTTTCGATCTCAACGGTAATCACATCCATGTCTTTTCCAAAGGCCATAACGTCATCATAATTAGTGATATCGCCCTTCGTGAAAGTCGTTGCTATGTTTGCACTTGGAGCATTGTCATCATTCTCCATGATGTGCACATGAATATCATAGCTGATCGCTTCTTGAATAAACATTCGTCCGAGTTGTCCACCACCAAGGATACCGAGGCGATGCGACGTGCCAATTAGGTCTTTTTCCATGGTGCAAAGATAATGTCTATTCGGAAGAAAATCGTAACTTTGCTCTTCAAAAATGACATATTTGTGATACAAGTTTTAGACAAGTCATTCGACATTTTCATCCCAAAAGATGAAATCGAGCGAAAAGTACAAGCCTTAGCGGGTACTATTAACGCAGATTATAAAGGCAAAGAAGTTGTTTTTATTGCAGTGCTTAACGGTGCGTTTATGTTTTCATCAGATCTTCTTAAGAATATTGATTTAGAATGCGAGATTACTTTCGTGAAAATGAGTTCTTATCAAGGTACACAGACAACAGGAAAGGTTGAAGAGCTTATCGGGCTTACGACAGATATTGAGGGTAAAGAGCTTATTATAATTGAAGATATTGTTGACACGGGATATACAATTGACAAAATTATTTCTTTGCTAAACGGCAAAAACCCGAAGTCAGTTAAGATTTGCACGTTGCTTTACAAGCCAGATGCGTTTCAAGGGAAGTCGAAACCAGAATACATTGGTTTTTCAATTCCAAATGCATTTGTTGTGGGCTACGGCTTAGACTATGATCAAAAAGGACGTAACCTAGATGCGTTGTATAAAATTAGAGAATCGAAACAATAGACGGTATGTTAAACATTGTATTATTTGGACCTCCGGGAGCTGGAAAGGGAACTCAATCGGAAAGATTAAAGGAGAAATACGGACTTATTCATATTTCAACGGGTGATGTGTTTAGAGCACTTGATCCTGAATCGGACTTAGCGAAGTTGGCTAAAAGTTATTCGGATAAAGGAAATTTAGTTCCTGATGAAATAACAATCAAAATCTTAGAATCTGAAGTTTCGAAATTTCCAGATGCTAAAGGAGTTATTTATGATGGCTTCCCAAGAACAACAGCTCAAGCTGAAGCTTTGGACGCATTTTTAGCTGCAAAAGGAACTGGCGTAACAGTTATGCTATCCCTTGTTGTGTCAGAAGATGAATTGAAAACAAGATTGATTGCACGTGCTGAAGTGTCAGGTAGAAAAGACGACGCCGATCCTGTAATTATTCAAAATAGAATTGAAACGTATAAGAATACAACGGCTCCTGTTGCTGGTTTCTACCAAGGGCAAGACAAGTTGCGTGAAATTGATGGAGTAGGATCAATTCAAGATATTACTGAACGTTTATTCTCTGCAGTCGATTCTTTGTAATTGACGTTAGCCGAGAATCAAATTTAGAACACCTTAAAATAAAATAGATGGCCTCGGATAACTTTGTAGATTATGTGAAAATTCATTGTGCTTCTGGTAATGGAGGTGGAGGATCCGCACATTTTCGTAGAGAAAAATACATTCCTAAAGGAGGGCCTGATGGTGGTGATGGTGGTCGAGGTGGTCACATCTATTTGAGAGGAAACAAACAACTTTGGACTTTACTGCATCTTAAATTTTCCAAGCACATCAAATCTGGGCATGGCGCTTTCGGTTCGGGGAATTTAAAAACGGGTGCAGAAGGAACAGATGTTTACATTGACGTTCCATTGGGAACAATTGCACGTGATCCAGAAACAGGAGAAGCACTTTTTGAAATCTCTGAAGAAGGACAAAAAGAAATCATTCAACGTGGAGGTCGCGGAGGATTGGGAAACAATCATTTCAAATCATCCACGAATCAAACGCCGCGTTTCGGTCAGCCAGGAGAGCCGGGAAGAGATGGTTGGAAAACATTGGAGCTTAAATTGCTCGCAGATGTTGGATTGGTAGGATTTCCAAATGCTGGAAAAAGTACATTGCTTTCTGTTTTATCCGCTGCAAAACCGGAAATCGCTGATTATCCATTTACAACATTAAAACCAAACCTTGGAATTGTAAAATACCGTGACATACGTTCGTATGTTATGGCGGATATTCCTGGGATTATCGAAGATGCGCATAAAGGTAAAGGTCTTGGATTAAGATTCTTAAGACACATTGAAAGAAATTCTTTGCTTCTCTTTATGGTGCCTGCGGATAGCGATGATATTGCAAAAGAATACAAGATCTTATACAATGAATTGAAGCAATACAATCCAGAATTATTGCACAAGGATTTTCTTTTGGCAGTCACCAAATGCGATATGCTTGATGACGAATTGATTGCTGAGATTGAACCAACATTGCCGGATAATGTTCCACATCTATTTATTTCATCCGTTGCCCAAATGGGATTGGTTGAACTGAACGATTTGATTTGGAAAACATTAAATGATGATTGATTATTTAGAATCAATTGATCGATCTATAGTTTTAGCCATTAATGGATGGCACACTCCCGTAATGGACGAAATAATGTGGGCCACATCGGGGAAAACGATTTGGATTCCTTTGTACGTCATGTTAATCATGCTTTATTACCGCAGAGAAACGTTTAAGAAAACATTGGTTTTTCTATTGTCTGCGATATTGGTCGTTGCTCTTGCTGATTTAATTTCTGCCAAGTTGATCAAGGAAGTGGTTATGCGTGCACGTCCTTCACACAATTTATTGCTAACTGATAAGCTACATTACTACCGCTACGTAAATGGCGATTATTACAAAGGCGGCGAATACGGATTCGTTTCTTCCCATGCGGCCAATTTCTTTGGGCTATTCACGTTTGTTTCGCTTGTTCTGCGACAGTATTACAAGAAGGTGACATTGATCTTAATGATCATTGCAACTCTTGTTTGCTTTAGTCGCATATACCTTGGCGTTCACTATTTATCCGACATCATTTTTGGAGGATTGCTCGGAGCCTTAATCGCTTATCTCGTCTATCGTTTCTTATTTATTGCTATTATTAAGAAAGATTTTCTCAAGCAATGACGTACTTTTTTGTGTTTCTCGGAGGTGGATTGGGCAGCTTAGCCCGATTTTTAGTCAGTAAGTTTTCAGGGCAAATCTTTACCACGAATTTTCCGATGGGAACTTTCATTTCCAACATGATCGCATGTGCTTTATTGGCCGTATTTGTGGTTCTGTTTACAAGTAAGTCTGCCGAGTATCCTTGGATTCAACCATTGCTAATTGTAGGGTTCTGTGGAGGTTTTAGCACCTTTAGTACATTCGGGAATGAGACCTTTCAATTGATGGATTCAGGCAATCATCTGTTGGCTATTTTAAACGTTGTAATCTCCGTTTTTGTCGGAATTGGATTGATCTATTTAATCCGCTTGAAGTCTTAAGCTTGCGCTTCAGTCACTTCAATAATTCTTGTTTCTAGATCATCTCGCTTTTTAATAAACTTAGAAAGATCCGCTTTTTGAATTGCACCTTTCGTTTTATAAGTTTTAAGATTGATGAACCATACATAAGCTATGCCTCCATAAACTCCAATCAAGAAGTAGTAAGCGATTGCCAAAACCCAACTTTCATAAACAAAGGAATAGAACAAGAAAATGACTGGGATGTTAATGAGTCCAATTGAAATTTTCCCCATGATTAATTTTACTGAACTCCAGAACACTTTCCGTTTAAACGACTTCTCAGCAAATCCTTTTGAGAGTTTATATGGAATTATACAATGAGCCGCGCCGATGAGCATAATTGGGAAAAGAAGAATCAGAAGTAATAGTTCTTTCGTTCGTCCACCGTTTGGGTTTTCCTTTTTCCAGAATACATATTTATCCTCAATTTTCATTCGTTTCAAAAGAGAAAAATAACTTTCTGAATCAGATTTCAATTCGCCTAGCTTCTCATCGGTTTCAAGGTCTTTTGTGTTCAACCAATTAGCCAACTTTTTTGAGTAATTCCAGCGTTCCGTCATTGTTAACTTTGGATCGTAAGACTCATTGTTCATTCCCTTACGCGTAATGCGCATCATGTTTTCATGGAATGGAGCCGCGTCTTTTTTCTCGACATGCGTTATTTGTTCACGCATCAATTTTTCCAGAATCTTCGTTACGTCATTGATAGCCTTCATCGGATTCTCAAGATAAAGCTCTTTCCAATCGTTAAGACAAATACGTTCTGAATTCGAGATCAAAAGACCACTTCTCATTTTCCTTGGATCCGTATAATTACATCCTATTCCAACCATGTAAACTTTCTTTTTCCAGTCCATGTTTTCCAGAGTTGTAAATCCAATTTTTACAGCTCCCTTTTTAACTGGTTTTAGCCTACGAATAAAAACATCATCAGTAAATCCTTCTCCGAAAATCAACAAGTTTCTTCCTTGAGAAAGAATTCTTGAACATTGGTTAAAAACTTTCTCATTCTTGTCTTTTGTATCCCCACCATCTTGTTGTCGATAGATGGGCAACATGTGACAGGCCCAGAGAAAGGGCCTGGAAATGGCGGTGAATACATCGGATCGAGTCATGAAGAAAACAACCGGCATCTGAAGTCCAGCAATAACCAATGGATCTAAAAATGACGCAGGGTGGTTACTCACGTAAATAGTTCTGCCTAAAAATTTAGCACGACTATTCACTCTTTCTCTATTGCGGAAGAATATTCTGAAAGCATATTTCAGAGAAAAAAACAATATTAAGTATAGAATCCGCATTGGAGTATTTTTTTTATTTAACGAGTAAAAATAATAATTGAGCGATTATTCCTCAGTCTTCTCGTCTTTAATTGTTAATTCTTTTTTTGAAGTTCTATTGTTTCCTAAATAGAATCCCAATTGAATTTCATGCGTCGAATTCCCTGCAAGTTGAATTACTCCAATGCCCTGCTCGTATCCGTACGCCAAATAGAAGTTCTTAATCAAATTTGCACCGAGCTGAAATGTTAATGCATTTGTTGTTCTGTATTGAATGCCCAGCCAAACGCTTTTGTTGTAGATAAATCGAGCGCCTGCATCCAGACTCATAGGACTGTTTTCTGCAATTTTCAATACTGCTGTCGGTTCAATTTGAAATTTTTCAGCTGCTTTAATTGCATATTTCGCGATGAAATAATAATGGCGGTTATAATTACTTCCCGTTTCAATTCCACCAAAAGTTGCCGAGTTTCTCAACAATTGTGATGTCGATATTCCCACGAACAATTCTTCATTGTAGAACACGATTCCCGCGTTTGCGTTTGCAATATTTTGAGAAGACGTACTTCCTAAGAATTGCGAATAAGCTGGATCATCATCCTGATACAATGTCACTCGATCTTGGTTGATTCTGAAATTGCTCCATCCAACACTTAAACCCGCGCCAACATTAATCGATTTGATGAACGGAATGTGAACAGAATAGCTTGCCTGAACCGAAGTTCTATTGAAAGGCCCAATTACATCCGTCATTGCAATTCCGCCAAGCACATGTTTAATTGATCCTGTAGTTCTTTCAGGAGCTTTATAAAACGCTTTGCCTTCTGGATTGTATTCGTCCAACACTTTTTCGCCTTTCCCAAATCGAACAGGGCTGTTTCCAACGATAGCCATTGTTCTTGGTCCGCCATCGTATCCCAACCATTGCGTTCTTGATGTCGCCTCAATATTGAAAGTACTTGTCATTCCGCCTGCAGCTGGATTGAGCAAATACGGGTTGTTCGTCAAGTTGATGTAATGACTTTCTTGCTGTGCACCTGCCGAATAGCTAACTAGTAGGGCAAATAAAGCTGTGAATATTTTATTAATCATTTTCATTCGTTCTAAATTCATACTAGTTGATAATACTGATGTCACCTTTCAAAACAGTTTGATCAGCATCGTTCAAGTCAATTTTATAGTAATACGTTCCCATCGGTAAGTATTCCCCTTTAAATGTTCCGTTCCAAGGTTCGTCATATCCGAGAGATTCAAAGACGATAGAACCCCATCGATTGAATATGATAACATAACAATCTGGATAGCTAGCATTTAAAAAGTCGATAACGAAAACATCGTTTTTACCATCCAGATTTCCTGGAGTAATTACCGTTGGAATAACGGGGTCAAATCCATCACAAAGACTTCCGATTACTTGAACCGTATCAGAAGTTTCTCCACAAATTGGATTGATCAACGTGTAAACGATTGTATTCGTTCCCAATCCGAAATTATCGATTTCAGTTTCAAAGTTGTCCTGAGAATCTATGAAAGCTGTTCCTCCAATCGTACTCCAGTCCGCCGATTGATTGATTGACGGAGGCGTTGCCGAAAGGAATAATTGACCATTTTCAAGACAAACTGCTGTGTCTGCTTGATTAATTACAGGAGCTTGCATTGAGAAAACATGAAGCGTATCGGAAGATGGGGGACAGCCACCATTTGTGATTGTCCAGATGAAGCTTTGCCATCCATTGTCAACTAGAGTAGAAGTAGTGTTAGAAGAATTCACATCGTCGATAACGCCATTTCCATTTGTTGTCCACGTTCCAATTCCGAAAAGAGGATCGTTTGATTGAAGAATAACTTCCGCATCCGAACAGCTGTAGATTGAATCCTGTGTACTGGCTTGAAGGTCTTGTTGAGAGTTGACAACCACGATGCTGTCGACAAGGCTTCCGCAAGAGGCAGAACTAACTGTCCAAGTATATACGTTGACTCCGAATCCGATATTATTAACGCCTGTCGTATTTGTGAATTCATTGTTAAAAGCGCCTTGGCCAGAACTTACTTCCCATAAACCCGATCCGCTTGTTAATGAATCAGCCAGTAAAACCGTGCTGTTTTGATCGCAAAGGAAAAGTGTATCGTCAGCAATGTTCGCCGAAGAAGGAAAGTCCAAGACTTCAACATCAAACGAGCACATTGCACTGTTTCCAGATTCGTCTATCGCAGTAAATTCAAGAGTTGTCGTTCCAACGGGGAAGACGCTTCCAGATGTTAATCCTGTTAAATCCGTTTGACTCATTGTCGCAACGCAATTGTCGCTGAATATAGATCCGGGAAATGAAACCAAAGGATCACAAGTAGAAATGTTCGGTGGACATGTTATGATTGGCAATTCATTTTCAATTACATCCAACGAGAACGAACACGAATCAATGTTTCCACCAGCATCAGTGACGATCATAGTTATTAGATGATTTCCTACGCCAATTATTGTTCCTGGAGCAGGTGATTGCGTGAATGAAAAGTTTGGGCAATTGTCAACGACCAATGAAATTCCACTATAATTCGGAAGTGAGAAATCACAATTGTTTCCAATGTTCTCAGTTATTGGCCCTGGACATGTTATTGTCGGTACTGTAATATCATCGGGCGAAATTGTTGTGATACAAGTTGCGAGATTCCCTTGTTCATCCGTTAATGTGATTAAAACATTCGTGATTCCACTTTGCGTTGAACCTGAAACTGGATTCTGTGTGATTCCCATATTCGCTAATACCGAACAGTTATCTGTTCCTAGAACAGTACCCGAAAAATCAGGAACTAAGTATTCACAGTTTCCATTTATTGCAAGTGTTAAATCTGCTGGACACGTTGGAATTGGAGCCGTTGTGTCTGATAAAAGAGCAGTGAACTGGCAATCGATAGTATTGTTGTTCTCGTCTTCTACTGTAATCGTCACCAAAGTATTTGACGTGATTACAGTTCCAGAAACAGGCGATTGCGTAAACATCAAGTTTCCGTTTGTTGTGCAGTTATCACTTACGGTCAATGCTCCAGTGTAATCCGCTAAAGTTCCTGAACATGCAGCATCAACAATTACATTTTGGTTCGGAGAGCAAGTCGAGATCACTGGATTTTCTTGATCTTCAATTTCCAAATCAAACAGACAAGAATTGGTGTTTCCACTTGCGTCTTGCACTGTTATTGTAATTGCACTCGTTCCAACGGGTACTAATGTTCCTATTGGCGGCGATTGCGAATAGATCAATGATCCTGCGAAAGTACAGTTGTCACTTGCCGTTGTTAAACCGGAGTGATCTGCTAGCAAATTTGTACAGCCAGTAGTCGTTCCAACGGTGAAATTGGCGGGGCATGAAATGATAGGGTCCAGTGTATCGATAGCTTGTAATGTGAAATTACATGAAGCCGTATTCCCAAATGCATCTGTTCCTGTTAAGGTAATGGTTGCGTCGTTTCCGATGATTGAACCAGACGGCGGTGCTTGTGTTACAGAAACAGCGCCATAGGAAAGACAGTTCTCACTTGTAACGGCCAATCCTGTATAATCAAGGACTGAAAGTGAGCAAGTTCCATCAAGAAAATCGGATTGATTTCCAGGGCATGTAATTGTAGGATTCGTTAAATCGTTTCCAGAAACGGCAAAATTATCGATTGCAATCGGCGCACCGTTAATCGTATTGTCGTTGTAAGTGAATCGAAATCCAATGTC
>JAWUWJ010000191.1:0-7507 GCA_034111925.1 Crocinitomicaceae bacterium | reverse complement strand
TGAACTTTCTAAAAATAGAATTTGATCAAGAATAAGGATTTATGTTCTGTTTGGGAAAAATTGTGAGGTTTTTCCCAATCGATTCTATTCAATAACACGTCTAAAAAAATTGTATTTCATATATTTACTGTTCAATTGATTTAACTTATGAAATACATCCTTCCTTTATTTGTCATTGCTTTAGCGTTTTCATCTTGTAAAAAGAAGAAAGCCGAAGAACAAGCTGCTGCTGATGAAACGATAATTCAAAATTATATCGCAGAGAATGGCTTAAATGCTATTCCTACCGGAACGGGGCTATATTACGTAATCGACGTTCAGGGAGCTGGATTGCCTTGCACAACTGAATCCACAGTTGTTGTAGCTTATTCAGGTTACTTCTTAAGTGGAACTGTTTTTGATGAAAGTGAAGCAACAGGTGTTGAATTTGGCTTGCCGAACGTAATTGCAGGCTGGACGGAAGGAATTCCTTACTTCAAAGAAGGCGGAACAGGAAAGCTTTTGGTTCCTTCAGCATTGGGATACGGCGCAGATGGAAACAATACGATTCCAGCAAACTCCGTTTTGATCTTTGATATTGAATTGATTTCAGTCGTTGAATAATAGGAAAGAGACGTAAATAGTGTTGAATTTGGTTTGCAGAATGCAATTATAAGGTGAATAGAAGGAAATACCTTACTTCATTCATGAATACTGAACTGGAAAGCTTTTAGTTCCTTCAGCGCTGAGACAAGGCCCAAAAAGAAACAACCCGCCTCTAGCAAACACAGTTTTCATATTGAATTCATTTCAATAGATCCATAGTACAACTCAAATCCCTCAGTAGAAAAGTATAAGGCATAAAAAAATCCACCCCTAAAGGTGGATTTTTCAATTCATAGATATTTTTATAAATATCAGAGATTAGTCAACTTTAACGTTAGTTGCGTTCAATCCTTTAGGACTTTCTTCAACTTCGTAAGTTACTTTGTCTCCTTCTGTAATTTCGTCGATAAGATTGTTAGCGTGAACAAAAACATCTTTGCTTCCATCTTCTGGTGTAATAAATCCAAATCCTTTTGAATTATTAAAAAATTTTACTGTACCGTTACTCATAATATATATGTTATTTGAACTCCAAAAGTAGTAATTAATTCCTTAGTGTTCATAAAAAATGAAAAGTTATGCAATATTTTTTTTTCGACAAACGTTAATTATCAGCGCATTAAGCGACAAATACTGACTATTAAAATTAGACGGAACAATTATTTTCAGGTCACAAAAACTCCTGAATCACGCTTTAACACGGACTTTCAGCAATATCTCCTTCAACAATTCAAGGTCTTCTTTCTTTACTTGCCTAACTCTGAATAAATGTTCGCCATCATAGCAAGCATTTAGGAAAAAACTGCCGTGATTTTTATTCTCTTTTGTCATAAATCGAATAGTATGAACACCCGAATTGTGGTTTTCTCCATACATAAGTAGCTCTTTCTCCGAATAATCGGAACACGATGAAGGAACAAAACCAAACGTATTTTCAGAGTTCAGAAAAAACTCAATCTTAAATTTCTTGAATTTGAGAAATCCACTCTTTCGGATTCGGAAATTTGAATCAATTCCGATTGCTTCCAAAGACCGCCTAATGTTGTAATCGGATTCTTTCCCTTCAGAACATGTATACTTCAAATCCACCGGCTTATCGAAAAAGAAGAGTTCTGTTTCTTCTGTAACCCATTCAACAGGCTTTTCATCGCACGAAGCGAAGATTGAACTCAGGATAAAAAGAAAGAGGAACTTATTCATTACGACTTCGCTTCTAATTTTAGAATCTCAACGTTATTGAGTTTTAGGTGCATTCTATCAAGTTCTTTTATTAAAATATTTCTGATTTCAATTTTAATAACAGCGGACTTGGTAGTAGCAATTTCTTTTGATGTATATTTTCCAATAACTGACTTAACCGCTCCTTCAAACTTATCATTAATGAATCTCTTATAATTCCTTCCTAATTCCAAATACAATCGTCCAGCTTCTCCGCGTTTAATAGCATAATCTATTTCAACTATAACATCATGGAGCTTTCCGCGACTACTCATCAATTCTAATTCGGCCTTAATTTTTTGTGGTTTTAAGCTATAAACAATCAGCTCATCACCCGTTGCAACATCATACGTTCCTTCATACATAGGACTCCGTTCATCAAAACCTCCATCACGCGGTCGATACATATACCCTTCTTCTCCAGGCTGAATAGTCACTCTGCTATCGCTTCCATTGTTAAAATATAAGACAGTAAAAACCAATAAAGCGATAATACTTATAAAGATGAGTATTCCTTTTTTCATGATTCAATCAAGATTATTTAAAATGGTATTCGTCCTTAAAACTTCAGGATCACATTCTTCGTTTTCAACCTTGTTTCGACGAAATGTTTTATTCGCGATTGATCGCTTTGTGGAATCGTATCGCTTGATGTAAAGTAGACAATACAAGTCGAGAGGCTCGAATTTGTCGAATCTATATACATTGTTGTTGGCGCATAAGAACACGATTCAAGATCGGGAAACAATGTCCTCAGCTCTTTCAATAAACTCAACCCTGTTGTTGAAACTGTATTCAAGCTATCGAGAGATTCTTGTTTGATCATCAAAGCAACTTTCAAACGGTTAATTTCCTGCTCTCTTTCGCTCGAAATTTCATTTGCGCTATTCAGTTTCGAGAAATCATTGACTTTAAGGCCTTGCCTGATAGTAATTTTGACTCCTTCCAAATGCAGGTCGTTGGCCTTTTCTCTTAATCGACTTTTTGACTCTTTCCCAAATTCATTCCCTCCATAAACCAAAGTGATCTTCTTAGCATCAGCATCAATCTTACTGTCCATCAAATAATTGCCTTCCCAAGTTTCAACTTTAGCAACGAATCGCGTTGCATCTGATTTAAAATGCTCCTTTTTCACCAAAGTTATTCCCAAATAGAAACTGGGTACAACGGTTAAAAAAGCTACGATTATAATTACAATGTTCTTATTCTTCACCTCTCTCGAAAGCAAGGTCGATTTTTTAGGCAGTTTTAGCAATTGAGAAACGACCATTGCCGAAAGCGCTATAAAAACGGAATTGATCAGGAACAAATACAAGGCTCCAAAGAAATAGCCCCAATTCCCAATCGACAAACCATAACCTGCTGTACAAAGAGGTGGCATCAAAGCCGTAGCGATGGCAACACCCGGAATAACATTCCCTTTATTCTTACTGCTAATTGCTACGATTCCAGCCAACCCACCAAAAATGGCAATTAGAACATCATATATCGTTGGACTTGTCCTTGCTAATAGCTCCGAATGCTCCGTATGAATTGGAGTCATAAGGAAATAGATTGTTGAAGCGATCAATCCTGCAGCAGATGCAAATGCAATGTTCTTTAAAGAACGCTTGAGTAAATCAAAATTGTAGGTTGCAACGCTATACCCTACTCCATTGATAGGCCCCATTAATGGCGATATAAGCATCGCACCAATTACTACTGCTGGGGAGTTCATGTTCAACCCAACCGAAGCAACCAAAATCGCAAAGGTTAAAAGCCAAAGATTCGTTCCTCTAAAGACAATCCCAGACTCAATCGTTTCATGAATGATAGCAGGATCCTCCGCTTCATGATCGAGACGCAGCGTGTGAATAATAGTATTTAATAATTTGTGTGCGTCCATTTATTACATTCGTTCAGGAACGTTTACCCCAAGCAATGACATCCCAAGCCCGATAACCTTCGCTACGTTGCGACTAAGAACCAAACGCATGTCTTTTAATTCTTCTTTCTCCTCAATTAATACAGGAATACTCTGGAAGAAGTTGTTGTATAACTTCACCAATTCAAACATATAATTGGCAATCAAAGCGGGTGAATGATTCTTTGCAGCTTCATTCATTGCATTTGGAAAACCAGCCAATTGTTTCAAAATTTCCTTTTCTATAGGCTGAAGCTCAACATTTTTAAGTGTACCAATGCTTTCTGCTTTTGCCAACAATGATCGGATACGAGCATGCGCATACTGAATGTATGGCCCTGTGTTTCCGTTCAATTCAATCGACTCTTGTGGATTGAAAACAATTCTCTTTTTAGGATCAACTTTAAGTAAAAAGTATTTCAAGCCACCCATTCCGATCAATTCGAATAAGGCTTCTCGCTCTTCTTCACTCATTCCGTCTAAATGTCCGCGTTCTTGTGTCATTTCACGGGCAGAATCGACAATGCTTTCCATTAAGTCATCAGCGTCTACAACTGTACCTTCACGCGACTTCATGCGTCCCATTCCTTTCGGAAGTTCGACCATCCCGTAAGACAAGTGTGAACAATCTTTTGACCATTCGTATCCTAATTTTTTAAGGATTAAAAACAGAACCGAGAAGTGGTAATCTTGTTCGTTACCAACGGTATAAATGATTCCTTTTAAGTCAGGATAATCTTTAAACCGATCCACTGCTGTTCCAACATCTTGTGTCATGTAAACCGCTGTTCCGTCAGAACGAAGCACCAATTTCTCATCCAATCCATCTTCCGTTAAATCGATCCAAACAGAACCGTCGTCTTTTCTAAAGAAAACGCCTTTGGTCAATCCTTCATCCACTAAATCTTTACCTAAAATGAAAGTATCTGATTCGTAATACAACTTATCGAAATCAACTCCCATCGCTTTGTACGTCGACTCGAATCCAGCGTATACCCAACTGTTCATTGTCGTCCATAACAAATACGTTTGAGGATCACGTCCTTCCCAACGAATAAGCATTTCTTTCGCTTCTCGTAGAATCGACGTTTGATTTTTAGCCAAATCTTTGATCTTCCCGTCTATTCCTTTAATCGCTTTTTCGTCCTTCCCTACTTTGGATTCATCCAAACGATTGAACTCAGCACCAACCTCTTCAGTTGTTTCGCTAAAATCTTCTGCGTTCCATTGTTCGATAATGGCGTTCGCTTCAATCTGGAAGTGTTTTTCGAATTCAACGTAATATTTCCCAACCAGCTTATCTCCTTTGATTCCAGTATTCCCAGGCGTTTCTCGTTCCCCTTTTTCATTCAGAGGTGAGAACTTCTCCCAAGCCAGCATACTTTTACAAATATGAATTCCACGGTCGTTGATAATTTGCGTCTTAATCACTTTGTGTCCATTCGCCTTTAAGATTTCCGCTACAGAATACCCTAAGAAATTATTTCTCAAGTGACCTAAGTGCAATGGTTTGTTTGTGTTTGGAGAAGAATACTCAACCATAATTGTTGATTTCGAATCCGGTTCTCCAAACCCATATTTTTCAACTTTATCCATATCGGACAAAGCAGAAATCCAATAATCGGCGTCAATTACAATATTCAAAAAACCACCAACAACTGAATAGCTATCAACATTGCTAATGTTCTCTTTAATGAATGCTCCAATCTTCTCACCTGCTTCAATCGGTGAACACTTTAATACCTTTACAAAAGGAAAAATCACAAGGGTTAAATCTCCCTCTACATCTTTTCTTGTCTTTTGGAATTGAATGAGTTTTTCCTCAACCTGCATTCCAAACAACTCTTCTGAATTACTCAGTAAAGCTTCTTTTATATTTAATTCCATCTATTTCTCCAATTCTATAGTCGTAGCCTCAAGAACATCAAATGTTACTTCGGCCATTTTGTTAATTTTTTCATCGAGACAAGGGTTGACTTCAACAAATTCCATACAAACCAACTTGTCCAATTTTGCCAATTCCGTCATGAAATAAGTTCCTTCAGCGGGCGATAATCCGTGATCTACAGGTGTTCCTGTTCCATGAGAAGTTTCTTTTGGATCCATCGAATCCACGTCAAACGAAACGTAAATGATTTCGCAATCCTTCAATTGATCTACTGTCTTTCGAAGAATTTCTTCCTTCCCGCTTTGCCTGATTTGATCCACCGTATGGTTTGTGATGTTCAATCTCTCAATCAATGCATCTTCTGGTCCTTCTGTATCTCGAACTGAAATAAACACCAAATCTTCAGGTGAAATTTTAGGTCCGTCCGTTCCTGTTGATTTCAAAAGATTCCACATTCGTTCTTCTTCTGATCCAATCTCGTTGATCTTGCATTCTAAATTGTCTTCTCCAAGCGCTGTTGCCAAAGGCATTCCGTGCATATTTCCAGAAGGCGTTGTGTGCGGCGTGTGCAAATCTCCGTGCGCATCAATCCATACAACTCCCAACCGCTTATTCGGATGGGCCGCTTTAATTCCAGCGATTGTTCCACCTGCCGATCCGTGATCAGAGGCAATTATCAAAGGAAATTTTTGCGCGTCCAAAAGTTCTTTAACATTTGAACTTACAGATTGAAATACTTGAACCAAACCTTCAATTCGTTTCGCATACGGAAATTTGACACTTGTATCCAATAAATGATTCATGTGTTGAACATGGTGGATTGGAAACTTGCTGAAGTAATGGCTTTCGCGCTTTCTAGCGGCTGTCATAACCGCTTCAGGGCCTAAAGATGAACCTCTAGTTCCAGCAGTAATTTCAGACTTATTTATTAGTATTTCTATATCTCTTTTCATAGGTGCAAATTGCTAAACAAAAATAGCATAATTCGATGGTCTACAGTTCTATTTAGCGCTTCTATTTTGTTGACTTTCAATTTCTCAATTGTATACTTTTAACCATTAAGTTTGCATTTTAGTAACCTTTTGCTTGAATCTCGTTGAATAGATATATGAAAAATGCCCTTCAAACACACATTAAGCTAGCCGTTTTTTTATTGGCTACTTGCCTTATTAGCGCTAACACACACGCTCAAAAAACAAAGGAATTTACAGGAATGTTGGAATACAGTATTAGCTTGAAAGACACCAACCTCAACGTTTTAAACAAAGTGAGCTCAATGGTTGTCTACACAAACGACACCATTTCTAGAATGGAAAATTTCACTGGACAATTGGGAAAACAAGTCACGATCCGTCATATGGAAATGAACAAATCGTATTTGTTGATTGAGGTGAATGACACTGCAAATTTTGCAATCAAGACGAATTTGAATGTTTCGGATTCATTGAAAAATGCAACACGATACACGTTTAAAAAGAAAATGTTCAAGAAGAAAGTTCTTGGAATGAGAGCGAAACGCATGATCGTTAACCATCCTGATTTCAGCGAGCCTATTGAATTTTTGTACTTAAAGAAGTACTCGAGAGAATACTTAAATAATTTTCCGAGCATTCCTGGATTGTTGGTTCAATATAGCATCTCAACACCCAACGGAATAATGCATTACAAGCTAGAGAAATTCAGCGCGTATGATGTAGATCACGATCTATTTGGAATTCCTTCGAATTTCAAAAAGGTAACCATTGACGAATTTATGGATGAGATGTTGGAAATCCGAAGTCTTACAAACGAGGGAGAATAACACTTTTAAAGGATTTTAGGATATTTCATCTCTATTTTCTAAATTCAAGTTCGGCAACTAACATCTCGCTGTTTATACTTACATTTTCACGGCATCAAACCCTTGATAATCC
>JAWUWJ010000190.1:0-7631 GCA_034111925.1 Crocinitomicaceae bacterium | reverse complement strand
TCCGCGTCTTCATCTGTATAATTCAATTCCAAGAAGTTGCTGTTGAACCATTCAATCGTATCCGTGAACGGCGTGCTTACTCCTTCTTTTTCCAATTTAGGAATCCGAGGGAATAGTTTCTCAAACTGAACCATCATTGCGTTGTCAATTAACATTTTCGCAACTTCATCGGCTCCCTCCTGCTCTCCTTCATAAACCAATTCAATCTTCCCAGTAATCGAAGGAATGATGGATATAAAATCAACCAATCGAACTGAGGTATGATCTGAATCCGTTTCAATCAAACGGAGTTTTGCAGCAGCGACAAGGTTTTCCATTGCGCTAATTGTCAATCGTGCACTCACGCCACTTTTAGCATCTACATACTCACTCGATCTCGCTTCGAATGCAACTTCTTCCAAAACATCTTTCGCAAGGTTCGGAATTGTAATTCGAGATTTATCTTCATCCGAGATGCGCGCTTCCTGCTCCGTAATTGCCTTTGCAAGCTCAATGGATTTAGGATAATGCGTAAAAATTTGCGAACCAATTCTATCCTTCAAAGGAGTTACAATACTTCCTCTATTCGTGTAATCCTCTGGATTTGCTGTAAATACGAATTGAATATCAAGTGGCATTCTCAATTGAAAACCTCTAATTTGAATGTCTCCTTCTTGCAAGATGTTGAACAATGAAACTTGAATTCTAGCCTGTAAATCAGGAAGTTCATTCAATACAAAAATCGAGCGATTGGCTCTTGGAATCATTCCGTAGTGCAAAACACGTTCGTCTGAATACGGTAATTTCAACGTCGCTGCTTTAATCGGATCGATGTCACCAATCAGGTCTGAAACGTTCACATCTGGCGTCGCTAATTTTTCGAAGAAACGATTCGATCGGTGTACCCAAGCAATTGGTGTTGCGTCACCGTGCTCTTCAACCAAATCTCTTGCAAATTTTGAAATCGGATTGTACGGGCTGTCGTTAATTTCTGATCCCTTAACAATCGGCATGTATTCATCCAACAAGTCCACCATACTTCTCGCTATCCGCGTCTTTGCTTGACCTCTCAATCCCAATAAATTGATATGGTGTCCAGCGAGAATTGCTTTTTTCAATTGAGGAACGACAGTATCTTCATACCCCCATAATCCTTCAAAAACAGGTTTTTTTGCTTTAATTCTAGCAATCAGATTTCCTTGAATTTCCTCGTTGATCGATTTGTCCGTAAACCCTGAATCTTTTAATTCCTTAAATGTGATTTCTTTTTTCATCTTCACTATATTCTTTTAATTCTATTTTTTTCGTAATCTTCAAATATCATTTCTCCCAATCCAGATAGTCCTGTCAAGAAGGCTTTCCCTTTGTTTTGTGCTGTAAACATTTCGACAAAACTGCGCAAATAAGGATCTTGTGCAATCATAAATGTTGTAATCGGAATCTTCAATTTTCGAGCTTGAGCAGCCTTGTTTAAGCATTTCCCAACAATCATTTCGTCGAGGCCATTGCTGTTCTTATAAAACTCACCGTTCGGGAGTTTTACACAACTCGGTTTGCCGTCTGTAATCATGAAAATTTGCTTGTTGGTGTTTCTCTTTCTACGGAGAATGTCCATTGCCAATTCCAGTCCTGCCACCGTATTCGTATGGTAAGGTCCAACTTTCAAATACGGTAAATCCTTGATTTTAATTGGCCACGCTTCATTACCAAAAACGATAATATCAATCGTGTCTTTCGGATATTTTCGTTTAATGAGTTCGACCAATGCCATCGCGACTTTCTTTGCAGGTGTAATTCGATCTTCGCCATAAAGAATCATTGAGTGGCTGATATCAATCATCAATACCGTACTCATCTGCGCTTTGTGCTTGGTCTCTTCAACGATCAAATCATTCTCAGTCAATCGTAAATCAGAAATCCCGTTGTTAATTTGTGCGTTCTTCAGGCTTTCAGTCATGTTTACAAGCGCCATATCATCGCCGTATTGATACGAACGTTGTTCTCCGTCCTTCTCATCTCCCACACCGATTTTCGATGTTCTGTGGTTTCCTACGCCGCTCTTTTTCAGTTTCCCGAAAATTTGATCGAGTGCATATTCACGGAGCGCCGATTCCAATTTCGCCGTAAGCAGTTTTTTTCCAGGTCCTTTCCCTGAATCTCCATCTTCTGGATCAATTTCCTCCTTGATGTACCCGCGTTTCTTTAAATCCTCTTCAAAGTCTTCCAGAGAATACTCATCCGTGAAGATATCATACTCTTTATCTAAGGTATCGAGCCATTCAAATGCTTCTTCGATATTCCCAGATGTATGCGTGAGTAATTCTTTGAACACGTCGAATACACGGTCAAAGGGCTCTATTTCTTTAGGAACGTGTTTACTGAATGTAAACCCTTTTCCAAATTCAAAATCTATTCCTTCCATTCACTCAGTTTCGATTAATAAAAATCAGTTATACTAAGCTAGGCAATTCTTGAACATACCATGGTAAACAAATTTTAATGAGGGCAGATTGCTCGAAAATTAACAAAATTTGGAGGTTTGATTTGGAAACGAAAACCTCATCCCCTAAGAAGTACTTTGTTGATAGGAATTTTGGATAAAAAAAAATGGGGAACATTTACTGCTCCCCATTGTACTTTCAATATTATATCAACTCAACATCGGTAGTGATCTCAAGCAATCCGGGACCATCGTGATCCATTAATTGTTTTATCGCTTCATGGAGGTTTTCTTTCTCTGAAACCTTGATTCCAAGTGCTCCACAACCTGTTGCATATTCGGCAAAATTTGGATTGACAAGATCTGTTGCCCAAACATCGAACTCTCCGGCTCTTTGTTCTTTGGAGATTTTCCCAAGTTCGTTGTTGTTCAGTATAATGACTTTAATTGGCATGTTGTATTTCACCAACGTTGTAATTTCCGCTAAATATTGACAGATTCCACCATCTCCAGCAACAGCAATCACCGGGCGGTCATCTCCAACAGCAGCCCAAGCTCCCATTGCAGCAGGCAAAGCAAATCCGATAGATCCTAAATAACCAGACATTAAGAACGTGTGCTCTTTGCATTCGAAATAACGTCCGAAAGAGTACGCGTTGTTTCCTACATCCGCACACATAACGGCATTTGCAGGAGCCAATTCATTTAGCGTTTCGAAAACAGCGATGGAACTAATTCCCTTTCCGTGATCGTCTTCCAATCTTTTCTTCTTCTCGTCTTTCCAAATATCCCAGCGTCCTTTCACCTCATCGGTATGGTCAAATTTATTGTCAAGTTTGGTCATTTGTTCGTTGAGCATCGTGACCGTAACTGAAATCTCACCCCAAACTGCTGCGTCAATTTTGTGAAACTTACTCAGCGCCATTGGATCGAAATCAATTTGAATTGTTGGCTTTTTAGGCGTTACTCCCGTATGGTTTGAAAATGACGCTCCGATAACAAGCAATACATCCGCTTCATTCATGAACCAAGATGCGATTGGCGTTCCGCTTCGTCCCAAAACCCCACAACCCAATGGATGTGCATCTGAAATCTGTCCTTTCGCTTTAAAAGTTGTCATTACAGGACAATTCAATTTTTCAGCCAATTCAGTTACTTCTTTCATGTGGAACCGCGCTCCGTGACCAACAATTATCGCTGGGCGTTTTGCTTCGTTCAACATTCCAAGCGCTTTCTCAAACGTTTCTTTTGGAGGTGCAATGGTCATCGGTGTCATTCTTCCTTCTGGGCTTTGTGCAATTTCCTTATCAGCCGCTGGAAGTTCTTGAATCTCATCGGGAAATGTTAAATGCGAAACATCTCGCTTAATGATTGCACTTTTAATCGCCAAAGCCATTAATTCGCCGTGCTTGCTCGTCGCTTCTACTCTATGGTTGAATTCTGCAACGGAATCAAATCCTTTCACAAGGTCGACTTCTTGAAAATTACCTGTTCCGATCACTTGTGTTGCAACTTGACCAGTTAACGCCAAGATTGGTGCACGATCGACTTTCGCATCCCACAATCCAGTGTACATATTTGTAGAACCAGGACCAGCAATAGCGAAACACGCAGCTGGTTTCCCTGTCAATTTCCCATATGCAGAAGCTGCAAACGAAGCTGCACCCTCATGTCGAATTCCGATGAATTTTAAATTGCCTTTTTGCTCTTGTCTTCTAAGGGCATCGGCCATTCCCAAATTGGAGTGTCCAACCATTCCGAAAACGCGATTCACTCCCCAATTGACCATTGTTTCGGCCATCACATCAGTGATCGTTGTCTCGTGTGGAACTTCTTCTTCCAAGCCAACAAATATTGCATCTCCTTCAATTTTCAAATCAAAACTCGGAAGACCATCATCAAAACCTTCAGCCGATCCTCCGCAAGGTTCAAAATCCCAACCGTGCCATGGACAACGCAACATCCCGTTTTCAATCGACCCTTCTCCAAGAGGCCCACCTTGATGCGGGCATTTGTTCTCTAAAGCGTAATACTTCTCTTCAAAATGTGTTAAACAAATTCCTTTATGACCTGCAGTAACAGTCATTACTCTTCCGTTTGGAAGTTCGTTCTTGTCTTCCAGTACTTTGTGCCACACTAATTTTGTATTCATAGTTTCATCGTTTTAATCGGATTGTATTTCGTTCGTTAAATTCAACTGGCTCAATATTGAACTTTTCATAAACCTCTTTTGGAATTCCCAAATCAGCTACAAAAAGTTCTACGTCATCTTTCAATTCGTATAAAATTCTTTTGGGTGCAGCAAGCGTAATTACTTTATTCGCTTCAAAATAAGGCTCGTTCAAATCTCCAAGAAAACCTGTGGGGATGTCCAAAGAAATCTTTAATGCAGCACTTGAGTTTGCGCCCTTTATTCGTTTCAATAATTTTTCTTCTAGCGGCAGGCGTTGGGAAAAACCAAGATAAGCGTCTACCCAGACATCCGGCGTATCTGCCAGATCCAACGTAGCTCCAAACTTGATTGCTCGCTCTAATTGCAATGCAGGAAGCTCTCGTGTGATCTCTGTCGAAAGGTCTAAGGATACTTTAAAACCCCAACCGGATAATCTACGAGCAGCGACCAAGCCTCCGCCACCATTGTTTCCATTTCCAATCCCAATTCTTATTTGTTGGTCTTTGGTCGCTGAATGCCCTATGAGGTTCGCTAATTGCAACCCGGCGTTTTCCATCATCAACTCAATTGGCAAATTGTAATGTTCAACGGCATAATAATCCATCTCTTTAAAGTCGTTCAACTCCAAAGCTTGAGATTTTGGATACATCAATTCAGGATACATTTGTATTGAAATTATTTTCATCGTAATTGTCCAATTCTTCCTCCCATGAATACGGTTTGAAAATTAGTTTGTATTTCTTAAAATCCTTCTTTAGGTGTTGTTTCAAAACCTTTCGGATTCCTTTTCGTCCACCAAAATCTTTCAGAAACCACTTCATTAAAGTGGTGACATGGACTTCTTTTTCATTCTCTTTTACCTCAGTATCTCCTTCAAGAAAGGACAATGTGGCCAATTCTAACTGTTGTTCTAATCCCTTAATGGTATAAAACGCTATCGGAGGACAACTCTTCGCTCCACAATTCAACGCAAAGTGAATTCGGTAATCAATGACATTGACGGCCATTTTTTTTATCCTTGAAGGCGCAAATGGATTGGAGAAAAAGCCCAATGAATATTTATAACGGTAACGGCGCAATACACCATGCTCAATATCATCAAGACTGAATTTATGTCCTGCAATTGCGATACTTTTTTGAGTGTAAATTTCTGGTTTCTTAAGGTCGTGGTCTTTTCGAAGAATCTGGAAATAAGCATTGTAAATATTGATCCAAAAAGCTTTTTTTTCCACATCATCGCCAAGCTGCTGTTCTAGTAAGCTGAATGAACTAGTTGCTAAATTTTCAACAATTCGCTTTGTTTCTTTATTGGTTTTAACCGCATAAAGTAGCTCTTCCGATAAATTGTTAAACTCACTCATTGATACCTATTGTAATTTAGTCAATTCAATTTCTAATTAAATCCAACCGCGTTAATGCTTAATAAGCACTGAACCCTTTCTCAACTGTTCAATGCCTCTGTCGAATGGCAACTGCCTTGATCGAATAAACCAGCATTATTACAATGGAGCTACTTAAGGACAACACGCCCGTTATTAAAGCCCCTTTGGACAAAAATTCAATGTCTGAAAATATAGCTGCAATTACACCTGCAAGTAAAAATAGAAGGACGGCGATATACTGAAATACAATTGAAATACTCACCCGCTTTAGTTGTGAGAGTTTGGCTTTAACGATATCATCATCGCCTTTGTGCACTTTAAGCAAGTTCGTAATATCATTATTGACAGACAACATGATGTTCGAGGTTGAAAGGATGATTAATCCTACTCCAGGAATTATAGTCATTGGTAAATACCACTCCATAGTTAATCTTTTTGGTTATAGAATTCTTATATAAGTTTTGCCCATTCAGTTTCCGCTGCCTGTTTGCTTTTAACAGGATTTTCGTTCCACTCGTCTTGCGTGTCTTCTTCATCGTCTTTATAAAAAACATGCAATTCACCATCTTGAACTATTGAACTATGCGGGTTTGCTTCAACGAGACTACCTTCACTTATTGCAATTGAACAATAACCACCATATTTAGGCGCATACTTTTCTGGAGTTTCATCAAAGATTGTTTTGTTTTCAGAAGAGTTGAACTGGTAGATAGCATTTTCATAAATAGAAGTGATATTTTCATCTCCCATGGTTGCTGTCCCTCCAAACACGTTAACAGGATCATGTCCTTTCAATGCTTTTCCGTTTTCAAGGTATTGTGGTTTGTTTTTCATGTAATTAATCTTTTTCGTTCGATAATTCTTCAATTTCCTTCCCAAGGAAATAACCAATTGCTATTCTCACTACAATCATAACACTCAATCGCACCAGTTGTTCTTGTGACAAGTCTGAAATGGAAAAGATGATATCGGATGCAATTAGAAAGTCCAAGGACAACAAAATGTAAATGCCAATATGACATCGGATCTCCTGCAAACTTGAAATGGCTGTTTTGAAAGGCGAGTCAAAGAACTCTGTCCTCAAAAACATAATTAGGATCTTTACGAATCCATAAATCAAAATGCAAACCCCGACAATCTCTATCCAGTCTGCAATAATTTCAAATACTTCTTTTATTTGTTCCATTTTATCTAAGATTAAACATGATTCCTACATTTATAAAATCGTCCTTCAATCGGCTTTGGACATGCGCGTATTCGGCGAATACTGAAATAAATCCAAAATTCCTGTGGAAACCACCTCCGAATACGGCTCCAAAAGCTTCTTCCGATTCATGGATATCCTTTTCTATTGTGTAATTGACACCGAGCAATGGATAAAGGCCAACGAGCTTGGTTTCGAAAATGTAATGTCCAATGAAATTAAAGTCAAATGCGGTAAACTCTCCCTTTTTGAAATAAGAAAATTCAGGACCAAAACAGATGCGCTCGCCAACATTGTAATACACCCTAGTATTTATTCCTACGGCCTCATGAAGAAACGAATACGGCGCGCCAAGTGCAATAGAGACTGAGTTCTTCTTGAATAAGCAGTGGTGCCCTTCTTCTCCTACCTCTTCCTTTTCCTCTTCAGAACTTTCGCCATGTTGCGCCTGGA
>JAWUWJ010000189.1:0-13028 GCA_034111925.1 Crocinitomicaceae bacterium | reverse complement strand
AATTTCAAGAATAAGAAACGGAACTTCAATAAGAAAAAGCCTTTCCAAAGCAAGCCAAAGAGTAGTGGTGAAGCTGGGAAATAGTTGAAATTATTAAAGGTGGTTACCGTTTATCTTTAATTTATTACTTACTGATTGCTCAAAGAGGATTATTCTGTTCTTGTTGTGATAGGTTTTTTAACCGCAGAGTCGCAAAAAAGGCACTATATCACCATTGTTTAGACACAAGATTAACATAAATGTGAATCACCCTTGGTTTGAAGGGGGCTTATTGTGCTGGGATTACGTCGTTGTTACACTTCGCTCTAGCGAAAGTGTTGCGCCATCTACCAATAGCATAACCTTACTGCCTTTGTGTTCCTGCGTTAACACTTGTCTTCGAAAGTTGCACTTTCTCTTGTGGTTAAAACCAAACCAAACCAAACTGTAATTGTCAAACCATCAATAGCATCACGCCCCAAAAATGGATTCCACAAAAAAATCCCCCTTGCCAAATTCAAGAGGGATTCTAAACATTGAAGCACCGTTAAGTACTTCCTTATGAAAAGCTTTTATTGAACAACTACTTGTTTCGTAGTTACCATATCATCTGTTGATACTTTTACGAAATACGTTCCAGAATAAACAGTAGAAACATCAAAATAAGTTATTGTTTGGCCTTCGTGAATTGTAGAAGTAGCAATTACTTTTCCAACGATGTCAATCAAAGTAACATTCATTTCTTGGCTAACCAATCCACCAACTTGAATGGCGATAAGATCAGTTGCTGGATTTGGAAAAACATTGATATCTAAATTATTGAATTGCGCTTCTGTTAAAGAATTGGTTGGTTCATAAACCGTTACAGTTTCTGAAATTGTAGTAACCAATCTGTTTGCATAAACGCCATAGAAAGTTGGGCCCACAGCATAAGGGTAGGCTGAATTCCAATTGCCATCTACCGTGCAGAAATAAGCGTAAGTTCCATTTGGATACTCTGGTGTAATGCATTCGCGTCCATTGTGTGCATCTAAGTGATCTTCGCTTGAGCTTGCAACAAATATATAATCTTCTCTAAATGTTCCTCTTGGGTAAGTCCCATTAATAGCTGGACCTAAATCTGAAGCTGATCCATCAGGGTAAGTTGAACGATCTGGAGTAGTTCCCAATTCGTATCCAGAAATCATTCTCGTGATTCCACCCGTTCCATTTTCGTTTGCATATCCGTATGCTCCATAAATAGGATAACCATCATAGGCAAACCCAAGTAAAGGAGAGTGTGTTGCTCCGTCGATTGCGTAAAGACCATCGGCATCGTATAGATTACAAATTGTAGACACAACATTGATGTCTAAATCGAATGCGGAAGGGTTTTGATGGTGGTGGTAGTTTCCATTTGCTGGATGTCCTTTTGAACAATCGAAACCATCCATTTCTGCTGGAATCGCATCTCTATTCCAATCCATTGTTGCCATTGGTCCGCCTGGGCAAGGTGCGTTTCCTGGACCTCCACAAAGGGCTGTAGTTGCTGGATTCCATGCAACACCATCTCTGTAGTCAAATAATGAAACGCCATTCACAAATACTCCAATTCTACCTCCTGTAGTGGTTTGGTTGTTCGCGGCTGGAGTTGGAAAACGCGGGATTTGAAAAATTGCGTTTTGATCCGTCGCTAGAGAAGGATTGCCATCTAAAAAAGGTCCAGTTGGATAAGCTGGAATTCCGTGTGTTTTGATGTATGAATAGTCCGTAGAATAACTTACTTCTTGGCAATTAAATAAGATTCCGTTGTCTATTGGAGTGGAGTTCCCTTGAACGTAATACGTTCCGTTTTGCGTTGTGTTTTGTAACCAAGACGTAATTTCTGGGCCTTGAGCTGATGCGCTCATGATTGAGCTTATCAATGTGGCAGTAAGTGCGAAAATTGTTTTTTTCATTTATCTAATTCTTATGGTTCAGTTCTTATGTTGCGGCTTCAACTAAAAACTTGCGCTATAGTAAATAATAATTAACGAGTTGGCCTGAAACGCTTGTTGTATAAGAATTCTTTATCAGTCAATGTTTTCAAAAATGCGATCAGATCTTTCTTTTCATCATCACTTAACACTATTTTTTTTCGCAATTCACCGCTCAAATATGGGCCGTTTAAGTCAATGTCGTTCGTGTAATGATCAATAACATCCCGCAATTTTTTGAACCTGCCGTCGTGCATATAAGGATAGGAATGCTCAATATTTCGCAGCGTAGGAACTCTAAATTGCAAAGAGTCACTTCCGATTTTTGAAATAGCATACCGACCGACATCATTGTAATTCGTGTCAATCGATAATCCATTGTTCGCGAATAGATTCGAATTGAAAAGCGGAGCGGTATGGCAAGAATTGCAGTTCTTTTTAAACAACTTCATTCCGTTTTTCTCTTGCTTTGAGAATTTCAATTCCTTGTTTTTGTACTGATCGTACTTCGAATTTGAGGAAATCAACTGAGAAGTGAAATAAGCAAACGCCTGTAGCATCGATTTTGAATTCGCCGTAGAATCGGAGTAAGCTGCATAAAACAGTTTTTTGTATTCATGATTTGAATTCAAATAGGCAATTACATTCTCCAATGAATTGTCCATTTCCACAGGATGTTGAATAGGATTGATCATTTGCATCTCAAGATGATTTACACCTCCATCCCAATGGAATGAATTGTTCCAAGCAAGGTTGATCAATACAGGAGAATTACGCGTTCCCTTTTTACCTTCAATTCCATGACTTACTGCGTGATCAACATGTGTGAAGGCCGTATATGATAAGTGGCAGTTCGCACAAGAAATAGAACCATCACGAGAAAGTTTAGGATCATAGAACAGTTTTTTGCCCAATTCAAATTTCGAATTCGATTCCGTTGGATTGTAATGCGGTTCTGGCCAACCTTTTGGTGTTTGAATCGAAGCTGTTCGTTGGACCTTCCCATTTTTAATGGAATACATCGAGACCGAAATAATTGCAAATGCTATGAGTATGTATTTACTCAATGCTGATCATATTTTGATAGCCATCAGTCAGTAGGACGGCTTCGGCTCCTGGAATCATTAATGAATGCGTCGTTGTGAGGTCTATTGAATTTAAAAACGCGAGTGGATCAATGTTGATTTTGATGTCCTGATCGGCATCAATTGAGTATGAAAATGTTTTGGCAGTAGCTTGAACTCCATTGTAGCCTCCAATGTGAAACTCGAAAGCTTGCGCTCCCTTTTTTCCTTCCAATTTAAAGTTGATGTATCCAGAGTTCCAAGCCCAATACATTCCTAATATTGGATCTAAATCACCATCCATCGCTCCTGAAACATTTGCTATGCTATCCGTTCCGAGCGTAAATGAAATTTGGGAAATTGGTTTGTTTGGAACGCTTGACAGGAGTATCAATTGAGAGTTTGAATCTTCTTTATTGATGAGGTGATAACTGTTTGATTCTTGATACGAACTGCCGTCTTCGAATTGCAATGAAACGGATGAAATGTAAAACTTGAAAACGTCAATTTCTAATTCTTCTGCCAAGGAGTTCTTTGGACTTAGGTCAAGGGAAATTGAAACATCTTTTTGCGCAAAAGTATTCGTTGCGCCAAGCAATATTAGAATAAGAACAAACTTCATATTATCTTCTTGGAGGTGGCGGACCAGGGCGAATTCTATTCAGACGTTTTTGAACAAATTCGATTAGTTTTTTCTTTTGTTTTTCGTTGCAAAATTCAGCAACTTCATCAAAGAAAATAAATGTCATTGACTCAATCTCTTCTTTATTCTTATCAATTTGGTTAAGCAGATCGTGGGTTGGTTTTTCAGTCCCAATTCTATTAAATAGCTTCTTGTGAAGATCATGATCTCTATGAACTAACTTCTTCTTTTTCCTATGGTGTTCTTTTTCCAACGCATTCACTTGCGATTTGGCCTTGCCTTTCAATTCTAATTTTGATGAAAGAATAATTTCACCAGGTCTTGGCGGATGCGGTGGTTTTGACAACTGAAAATAAGCCAATGTGCCTATATTCAGTGCAACAAGTGCTATAATTATTAGTTTGTAAAATCGAGTCCCTTTCATCATTAAACGTTTTTCATATAAGAGAAATAGGAATCGTCGACCGTTTCAGTTGAAGGCGTGTCAGATTGAGAATCGTTGTAATCATTCAGCGATAAAAAATTGAGACCGATCAGCAAAACAATGCTTGCTGCAGCCATCCAAACCACCCTTTTTGGAATTGTATCATATCCCTGTTTCACTTTACTCGGGATTGCTTTGAGACGATTCATAAGGTCATTAGAAGGAGTAACACGCTGCACATGATCTCCCACGTTCATCGTATCTTCCGCTCTATTTCTTTCTTCGTTCATATTCTATTAGTCGTTAATTCGTTCGCAAACTTGCGTTTACTTTTCATTTTCTTTATAATAATCTTCTAGAAGCTGCTGTAATTTCTTTTTCGCTCTAAACATCAAAGATTCCACTGAAGATACTGAAAGCTCAGTTAATTCAGCTATTTCAGAGTAGCTCATCCCTTCAATTTTATGCATCGTATATGCGATTTTTTGATTCTCTGCCAACTGATCAATTGCATCAAAAAGTATTTGAGTTCGTTCTTTATTTTCCAATAAAACGCCTGGATGATCGAATTCAATAGTAGCCGTTGGAACAATATGAGAATCATCCTTTTCCAGAGTCGTCATCATTCCCGATCGCTTCTTTCGCGTCTTCTTTCTCAAAAATTCTTTTGATTTGTTCAACGCAATTGAATAGATCCAAGTGGATAATTTTGAATCTCCACCAAACGTATCGAGCGAAAGATAAACCGCAGTAAATACTTCTTGCGTAACATCTTCCGCATCTTCTCTGTTCCGAATTAAGTTGATACACGTATTGAACACTTTAGACGAATACGCATCCACTAAGTAGTTGAAGGCTCTATCCTTGTTTTTTCTGCTTAGTTCAAGAAATGATTGGTCGTCTAAGTGCATTTTCGGAGTACCAAAGTACAATTATTGTTGTTGAGTTAACATTACAACAGAGTTATATCAGCACATATTGCGAGTGCTGATTAAAAAAAAACAATTGTCCTGCATCTAATGACTATTTTTGATCCATGAAAATAGCATACGCACTCGTGTTTTTAGGATTGATAATGAGCTGTTCAAGTGAAACTGCGCTTGACCAACTTACAACAGAAGTAGTAGAAGATGTTTCGAACATAGCAGTTCTTACAGAGCTTTCGGACTCAGAATATCCTGACAACCCAGATGTTATGGTTCGCCACGATAAATATGTTTCTTCTGTTATGGAGTCTATTGAGTTTGTCGAGAGTGGTGATAAATTTGATCTAGTGATCTATCCAACGAATGAAGGGGATGACATCGTGAGAATGAATGGAATCGCAATGATGGAATTTATGCCTACAATTCCGCACTGTGCTAAAGACGATGAATACATGTCATTGATTTCAATTGTAAATCAAGAATGGAATAGAAACCAAGTAAAATGGGACGGGGATGCACTCTCAACTGTGTTGCCAAATGATTATACGATCAATGGCGAAAAGATTACTCGAATTGATTTGGCAAGAAACTGCTTAAACTCCTACTTGTGGGAATTGTTCTTCTATGCCGATGTTGAAGGTAAGAATAAAGTGTTCTATCATGGATGGTTTGACTTTCCTCATTCATTGTACAAAAGTCTTTTCAAAAAACGGAATGGAAGAGATTTTGAAGGGTATGCGAAGTACATGGAAGACTGGAAGAATCCTGAAAACAAACCGTTGAACCTTACCAAAATTAGAACTGTTGTGTCTTCAAATAGCGACGTTAAATTTGAGAGTCTTAACGATGTTATGTATCCACTAAAAGGAGAACGTAAGAAGAAGAATATTGAAATCATTTATCCTGTGAATTACACAAAAATGGCTGATTTCCATACAGATTCTGCATTGTTTGCTACCTTCTCCGTTCCTGGGTTTTATAACCGTAACGAGCCGAGAACAACTCAGTTGGGACGCTTTTACGAATTAACAGATGTGGCATTCAACAAAGGAAATTGTGACGGAGATGTGATTGCAGAAATCAACATGCGCTTCGAAAGGGAGAACGGCGAAATAACTCATTTTGTGTTTGCAGGAATTGATCTTAACACGCTTCCAAGACTTTCTGTAGAAGAGGCGAATTCGGGAAATCAGTATTCCATGGGAATTGGAAACCATCCATTTTACGAAGATGCATTGTCGCACGAGGAATTGAGCAGTAAAACCAACCATTACTTCGGATTACTTTTAGACAATGACGGGAATTGGTTGGATAGCCACACGGTTGGAATTGACGGCCCTTTGTTGCATTTAGACGAGAACGATCCCAATCTTCTTCATGTTTGGCTGCTTTCTTTTGAACGTCATGCTTTGGTCGGCCATTACACGATTCAGCTAGATAATCTCTGAAAATTGGGTAATCAATACTTACCGGTAAGCAGTGAATAATCGAATGATCTAACAATCAGATTTTCGAACAATTGATTTTTAAAGTTCTCCCAAACAAAATAAGGCGCAATATGCGTATCTTGTAACAATAGGAAATAATCTTTAAAAATCGAATTATCAAACAATCGAAAAATCGGATGATCATCAAGCTTACAAGCCTTTCAACTTTAGTCTTTGCGCTGATCGTTACTACTTCATGTGCACAAACGGCTCAAAAAGCCAAGGAAGATCATGGCGGACATAAATATACGAATGAGTTAATTCACGAGAGCAGCCCGTATTTACTGCAGCATGCTCATAATCCTGTGAATTGGTATCCTTGGGGCGAAAAGGCCTTGCAGAAGGCGAAAGACGAAAACAAGATGTTGATTATCAGCGTTGGTTATTCTGCCTGTCATTGGTGCCATGTTATGGAGCACGAAAGTTTTGAAGATATAGCGGTTGCGAAGCTCATGAACGACAATTTTGTTTGCATTAAGGTAGACCGTGAAGAGCGCCCCGATGTGGATCAAATTTACATGACGGCGGCCCAAATAATAACGGGTAGAGGTGGTTGGCCTTTGAATGTACTTGCCTTGCCAGACGGGAGGCCTTTTTATGCAGGAACGTATTTTCAAAAAGAACAATGGACGCAAATTCTGGATTATTTCAAAAACATACAGAGAACCGATCCGAATGAATTGGTTTTGGAAGCAGAAAGAATTACGGAGGGAATTGCTTCAAGTGAGAATGTTCCTTTCAACGAGAATGAGGTGGATTTCAAAATGCGCGACTTGACGGACGCATTCAATCTCGCAAAATTGAATCTTGATTTTACAAAAGGAGGAGGAATTGATGCTCCGAAATTCCCGATGCCATCTGCTTGGGAATATATGTTGCACTATAGCTATATCAGTAAGAATGCAGAAGCACAACGCGCTGTTGAGGTGACTTTGGATAATATGGCCTTCGGTGGGATTTACGACCACGTTGGCGGTGGTTTTGCGAGATATTCCACGGATGTGAATTGGCACGTTCCTCACTTCGAGAAAATGCTGTACGACAATTCTCAGTTGGTGAGCCTTTATACACACGCTTGGCAAAAGACAAAAAATCCGCTGTATAAGAAGGTGGTCGAGGAAACATTGACATACATTGAACGTGAAATGACATCTTCGGAAGGTGGGTTTTATTCATCATTGGATGCCGATAGCGATGGCGAAGAAGGAAAATTCTACGTTTGGACAAAGAAAGATATTGACAAGGCTCTTGGAGATAATGCGGCCGTATTCAACGCGTATTACGATGTGACTTCAATTGGAAATTGGGAAGAAGGAAAGAACATTTTAAAAAGAAGCTCGACGGACAAGAAAATTGCGAAGAAATTTGATTTGACCGAAGAGGAATTAAAATCAAAAATTGAAAGTTCGAAAGCGATTCTTTTAAAGGAAAGAAGTTCTCGGGTCCGTCCAGGATTGGATGATAAAATTTTAACGGCTTGGAATGCTTTAATGATTAGCGGATATGTCGATGCATACCGTGCATTTGGAGACGAAAGTTATTTGAAGGCAGCAAAGAAAAATGCAAATTTCTTACTCAAGAATGCGATTCAACCCGACGGAAGCATCAACCGAAATTACAAGAATGGAAAATCGTCGATCAATGGATTTCTTGATGATTATGCATTTGTTATCTCAGCTTTCACTGATTTATATCAAGCAACCTTTGATGAGAAATGGCTGAACAAAGCTGATGATATTGCGCAATACACCTTGAAACATTTTTCTGATTCAACATCGGGAATGTTCTTCTATTCACACGATGAACATTCCGATTTGATTGCGCGAAAAATGGAAGTTTCTGACAATGTTATTCCAGCATCCAATTCAGAAATGGCCAAAAACTTATTTACACTTGGGCATTATTTCGCTAAAGATGATTACGTTGAGAAATCGCGTCAGATGTTAGCAAACGTTACAAGTAATGTCCATCGAAGCATTAGATACTATTCAAATTGGGCTATTCTAGAAGCGCAATTCGTTCATCCTCCTTTCGAAGTTGCAATCGTTGGAAATGATTACCAATCCATCCGCAAACAGTTCGATCAAAATTACTTGCCAGACGTTTTCTTATTGGGAGGTAAATCTGGGGGCGATCTCGAATTGCTTGATTCTAAATTCGTGAAAGGCAGAACGACGATTTATGTTTGTCAGAACAAAGCGTGTCAATTGCCAGTCACAGAAGTGGAAAAGGCTTTGGAACAACTTAAGTAATTGTCAATTAACAACTCATTCTAGTAGTCCCCTTTACTATTCATTCCTAATTCATAACTTCTAATTGGAATAATTTTTTTTAAAAAAAATATTTCCCCCCCCCCTCATCTCTTTTTTTCTCGTGTATACAATTGAGAACTATTTAAACTCTCTTAAACTCGATATTATGAAAAGATTACTATTAACTCTAATTGTTGTTCCGTTTCTCGGAATGATGCAGGCCAATGCTCAGGGATGTCAGGCCGACTTCGTACAAGATTCAATTTCATGTCCAAATGTTTCATTCGTAGATGCTTCTACTGGGAACTTTCCAATTGTCAACTGGTTCTGGGATTTTGGGGATGGAAACACTTCAACTTTACAAAACCCATGGCATTCTTATTCTGTTGATGGAACGTTCAATGTTTGTTTAACAACAGTTACATCTGATTCATGTGTCAGCGTTACTTGTCAAACAGTAGACATCAATTGCCTTGGTGGCGGTGGAGGTGCTGTTTGTCAAGCAAACTACGTATTGGATACAAACATTTGTCCAAACGTATCGTTCATTGACCTTTCAACATCGAGCTCTTCAATTGTGAACTGGTACTGGGATTTCGGTGATGGAAACACATCAACATCACAGAATCCATCACATTCGTTTTCAGCAAATGGAGCTTATAATGTTTGTTTAACAACAGTTTCAGCGGATTCTTGTGCAAGCACTTATTGTTCAATAGTAGATATTAACTGCCTTGGAGGCGGTGGAGGCGGATCTGTTTGTCAATCGAACTTCGCTTTAGATTCATCTATTTGTCCGAATGTTTCATTCTTAGATCTTTCAACTGCTCAAGCACAAATTATATCATGGAACTGGGATTTCGGTGATGGAAACACATCAACTTCACAAAGTCCATCGCATACGTATTCAGCCAATGGAAACTACACTGTTTGTTTGACTACAATGTCCTTAGATACATGTGTTAGCACATTTTGTTCAACAGTAAATATTAGCTGCCTTGGTGGAGGTGGAGGAACTCCTTGTCAAGCATCTTTCACGAGTGCTTCTTACCCAGATTCAACAGGAGGAACGGTTATGTATATCACGAACACTTCGACGGTTAGTCCAGGCATGAGTTACTTCTGGGATTTTGGAGATGGAAACACTTCTACGGATCAGTATCCAGTTTACTCTTACACGGCTGATGGAACTTACATTCTTTGCTTAACAATTAGCGATTCATCTTGTACGAGTACTTATTGTGATACAATTGTAGTTACGGGAAGTCAAAACGGATTTACTCTAGTTGCAAAACCAGCGGCATCAGCGAGTGTTGAAAATTTAGAATTAATTTCTGGAGTTCAATTGTATCCGAATCCAACGAACCACAATTTAACTTTGAACATGGAAAGTGCAGAAGCAACGGAAATTGAAGTTTCAATTGTGAATGTAACTGGACAAGTTGTTGGTCACTCAATACACCAAATCGGAACGGGTTCAAATGAAATCAAACTTTACACAGAGGAATTAATGAAAGGGTATTATTTCGTTAAGATCAATGCATCGATTGCAAATGTGGAAGCAATTCGGTTTATTAAAAATTAGCATAGTGACTATAAAAAGTCTTTTTTTGTAAAAGGCTAGTTATCATGGAGGGGAAGGCTTTGCCCCTCCATGTTTAACGTTTAAAGAATTGATGAACATAAGTAAAAAACTCATTGACAAAGTAATTGCTGGCGATAGAAAAAGCCAAATAGAACTATACCGTCAATGCTTTAATGTTTTAATGAGTTCAGCCTATCGATACCACAACAATGAAGATGATGCTGCCATAGTTGTAAATGCAGCTTTTTTAAAGATCCTAACCAAATTGGATACTTACAATGACAAAGCTCCATTTAAAGCATGGATCAAGCGAATCATAATTAATGAAATTATCGATGAGTTTAGAAAGAATAAAAAGAGAAATGAATTTATAGTATCGGCTAGGGAAGACTATCCAGAAGAGACAACCCCCGCTGAAATTGATTACGACATTGAAGCTGAATATTTGGAAGAAATGTTGAATAAATTGCCAAAAGGAACCAGAATAGTTTTCAACCTTTTCGCAATTGATGGATACAGTCATAAGGAAATTGGAGAGCAGCTTGGTATAAAAGCCGAAACTTCAAAATGGCACGTAAAAGAAGCCCGCAAGAAATTAAAATTATTACTAAGTCAAAATTTAGTAAAGCTTGAAAAATAAAAACAACATAGACGAACTGTTTAAGTCGAAGCTCGAAGAAAGAGCTTTTGATATTAAACCCGCGTTTCTTGACCAATTAAATGGTCAGTTGGATGCGCGTGCAGCAGGAAAAGGGAAGGGGTTTATCTATTTTTCTGCGGGTATCTTACTATTGTTGTCTGTTGTTTTTGTTGGAATAATAATGCTTTCTAACGACGATCCAACGAATTCCAATCAAGCAAATTTAATTTCAGAAAACTCAAACAAATCAAAAGCTCAAGACAGCCAAGATTCGGATGCAGATAGTATTATTGAATCTTGGGGTGGCGCTGCATGCGGCAGTTCAAGTGATTTAATTCAAGCAAAGGAAGAAAATTCAGGTCAATTGGATAGTGATCTGAATGAGATCGGTTCGGATGTAGCAAGTTCTGGTGAATCAGCAAGTGGATCGAGCGAGGAAACTGGTAAAGCAAGTTCTGGTGAATCAGAAAGTGGATCGAGTGAGGAAACTGGTGAAACAAGTTCTGGTGAATCGGGAAGTGGATCAAGTGAAGAAACTGGTGAAGCAAGTTCTGGTGAATCAGCAAGAGGATCGAGTGAAGAAACTGGTGAAGCAAGTTCTGGTGAATCGGGAAGTGGATCGAGTGAAGAAACGGGTGAAGCAAGTTCTGGTGAATCAGAAAGTGGATCGAGTGAGGAAACTGGTGAAACAGGTTCTGGGGAATCAGAAAGCGGATCGAATGAGGAAACTGGTGAAACAAGTTCTGGGGAATCAGCAAGTGGATCAAGTGAAGAAGCTGGTGAAGCAAGTTCTGGGGAATCAGAAAGCGGATCAAGTGAAGAAACTGGTGAAGCAAGTTCTGGGGAAATAGAAAGCGGATCGAGTGAAGAAGTAGACGGGACAAATCCAGATACACCGAATACGAAGCCGGCGAAAGATCGTAATCTTCCAATTCAAGCGAACTCCCCATGGAGCTTTCAATTTTCAATAGGAGGGAATTACATTACAAAAAACGGTATTGCGGGAAGTTCGGAATCGATTGCTAAACGAAATGCGGAAGAGTCCAACATATTTACGTCTCAAGTTAATTTAGCAGTGAATTATGACTTGAATAAACTACGATTGTCGACTGGATTGAGTTTTGCACAACATGGCGAAAACTTGGCGTATACACCTGTGAATTATGATAGTATATTCGTCTCGTCATTCACGTTTGTGGTTGATTCTGCATTGGATACGACATACTTCTATGTTTATGATACAATGAGCGTTACGAACGATGTTGCAACACAAGGAAACAAGAACAACCGCCATTCTTACATCACTGTTCCAATCAACTTTGGATATACGTTCAATATCATTAAAGACAAGTTTACGATAACTCCAAAAGGAGGCGTTGGTATTCGATTCTTAGTTGGCGGAAGCGGGAATTATATAACGAATAATTTAACTGGAATCCTGGAGGAAAGGGACAAGCCCATCACGCTTAGTTATAATGGCTCCATTGAGTTTGCGTATCATTTCGGCAAGAAGTCGATCTTCTTCGCACCAACCTATCATTCAACGTTCTCTCCTTTTAAATCGCTGCATAAATACAGCGGAATCGGCGCCAAGTTCGGAATTGTTTTTAAGCTGTAAGTGATTACTTTCTCTCATGCCGTTCTACCGCGCCAATCTGTTCGAGACTGTGGTATAAAAAACTCACAAGATGTAACATTTGATCACGCCCTTTTCGTTGACCAAGTTTGGAAACTATAAACGCAGTGGAAAGTAAGATGATTCCAATTGGTAGTGTCCAAATCCAAGGACTAGAACCTTCTTGATTGTATTGAACCAATCCGAAAATGCTTCCAAAAACGGTGATAATCAACAATGCCGAATAAATAAAAGCCCACAATGCCCAGACTGCCTGCACAGGTCCGACTAAACAGGATACAGCGGTAAAGTCGGTGTATTCTTCAATTTCGATTCGAACGGTCATCTCAGGCGACCAATAATGCCTTTCTTCAATTGGTGCTCTTAAAAAAATAAGATGATCAGAACGATGACCTGAAACAGTTGTGTCGGAAGCCATACATTTTTCAAGATGATCA
>JAWUWJ010000188.1:0-15022 GCA_034111925.1 Crocinitomicaceae bacterium | reverse complement strand
GCTACAACGATGAATTGATTCTTGTCATCGAAAATTTCACGGTTTTCAAACTTCACTCCAATGAAGATTGTCAGCCATGGCCGAATGATCAGTGCATAAAATAGCTGAATGAAGATGTATTTTAATCTCTTCATTAGATGCAAAGAATGAGTAAATGATAAAACAGCGGAGTTGTGAAAATGATAGAGTCCAAGCGGTCCATAGCTCCTCCATGACCAGGAATTAAATCACTTGTATCTTTTAATTTCAAATCTCTTTTGATGGCAGAAATAAGAACGTCTCCCAAGAATCCCATAACGCCCAATGCTAATCCAATTAGGAATGCATGCAAGCCATCGAGTGGTGTAAGGTCGCTGATTAGAAATGCAAGAACTCCTGTTGTTAAAACGCCGCCAATAAAGCCAACCCATGTTTTGTTCGGGCTAATTTTCGGTAGTATTTTCTTTTTGCCCAAAAGCTTGCCCCACGTAAATTGAAAAACGTCGTTGAATGCCGTTATAGCGACAAGAAATAATATTAAACCTCCCGATCCTGCCAGTCCATAAGGCGTTGGAACGTTGAATAGAAGAACCATGTAACTCAAGAAATAAACCGTGAGCATTAACATTGCTGGTAAAATGGACATCGAACGACCAATCAGTTTTGTGTCTCCAGTAAGTACAAGGATGATCGCAATTGTAGAAAACATCACGAGCGGAATGAAGTACAAGAACTCGTGGTAATAATTATGATAGGCCAGATAATATTGAATAGGAATGCAGAGATAACAGGCGAGCATTGCAATCCTGTCCGAGGCACGTAGCTTACCAATCGACATCATTTCCCGCAATGCAACGAAGGATACATAGCCAATGATTATTGTTCCGTAAATAGGCGGTGCAACAACGATAATTGTAATGCCGATGACCATTTTCCACCATGAGTCTACTTTGGTAATAAGTTCCTTGATTTTACTCGACTTCTTCCGAAAGTATAGAATTCTGAAAATAACTGAACATCCCACCAGGACTGAATAAACGCCTGTAAAGACGTAAATGATTTCGAGAGGTATGAAATAATCAAAGATTCTCATTTCAAGGACTTTCTAATTCGAATGAATGTACTCAAGGCTGTTAATCCCGCTAAGATCCCAAAATACCAATTGCCGTATTCGGTTATGTCGCTCCAGAAGTAAAAGATCAAACAGAACAAACCGATTGCTAATGCTCTGTCGCTTTTACCCATGGGCCCTTCGTAGCGTCTTTCACCGCTGATGACTTTGCCTAAAATACCTGCGTATTCGTTTACAATTGCCAGAACACCAAAAAGTATAATGACAACTGGATGGACGTCTGGAAGAATTATAAGAGGGAAAATAATTGCCGCATCTGACACCACATCTCCAAGTTCATTCAAGATTTCTCCTAAATCACTCTTCATGTTGTAATGATTTGCCATCATTCCGTCTAAGGCATTAAGCGCCATCCGAACGAGGTAGCCAATTGGAATAATTAAAATTAGAAAAGAATAATCGCGATAATATAGAAAAGACCAACCCATTCCAATCGAAAGAATAACGGCCGCAATTGTGATTTGGTTTGCTGTGATTCCTGCTTTGTACAATCCACGAAGTAGAGGCTGTAGAAGCTTTTGGAAGGCAGGTTTTATTTTATAAATAGAAATCATTCGTTGTTTATTTCAATCTATAATTTAGGATCATTTGAACTGTTTTTTCTTTTGAAAATGCCAAGTCCTAAGTTAGTTAATTCAATAGGACTTTAAATGTTTTTGGCGAATAACTTATTTTGGTAATTTTAATACCACGAAAAATCGTGTAGAGTAAGAGTAGAATGAAATTAACACCGTTTCACTTATTGGACAAAAGTATTGACTGGAGCTTCCGTAAATACGGCTTACAGCTATATCAAACTTCCATTGATAAATTTGAAATTGAATATTGGGCGGCCGATAACGATCTTCCTGTTCTCGTGTTGTGTCATGCGTATGGTCCTGATAGTAAGTACTCTTGGTACAAACAAGTGCGAAAGCTTTCAAAACACTTCAGACTAATCATTCCGAACTTGATCTATTTTGGGAATTCAACAATGAGCCCAAAGTCCTATGAAGTATCCGATCAAGTTGATGCGCTTGCCTTACTTTTGAAGCATCTAAAGATTGAAGAGTTTTCAATCGGAGGTACTTCTTATGGCGGTTTAGTAGCTTGTGAGTTGGCGTTATTGAAAGAATTTAATATTCAACGATTGTTTCTTTCGAACGCTCCGATCAAATATGTTTACGGTGGTGATTGGGAAGGTATCATGTCTAAGTTCAACGTAGATAAAAGATCAGAAATTTTAGTGCCACGCGATTATAAAAAATTATTCCAATTGTATAGATTCTCCCGTCAGAAGCTTAGTCTGGCTCCTCGATTCATTTTTAGAAATATCCACAAGAACCTTTATGTGAGGCAAGCAGAGGAGCGCAGATTGCTCACGGATACCTTTGTGGAAAACCATGAAATGTTCAGCCAACGGACCTATGATTTTGATTTTCCTGTTTTGATGCTTTGGGGAGAGGGAGACAAGCTTTCGCCGCTTGAGACAGGCCGTCAACTAAAAGAACATATCGGAGATAACGCTACGTTAAAAGTGGTCAAGAAAACGGGGCACATGCCGAATATAGAACGTCCGTTTACATTCATGTCAATTTTACTCCCTTTCCTGTTGGGTGATGAAAAATAAAGCCGTCAATTTTATCGTAAACAATCAATTGTCATTGGCAATTGGGTCCATTGTCTTTTTAGTCGTTTTTGGATTGTTCTCAAGAATCCCAACAATAGAAGGGGATATGAGTGGTTTCAATCTCGAGGAATTGGAGCAATACCGAAGTGGAGTTAAAATCGGAGATAAGTTCGGTTCTTCACGATTTATCCAGGTTAACATTAATCCAAAGGACGGGAAAGCGTCTGAAATGCTGGACTATCTTAATGATCTTGATTCCAACTTGAACAATGAGATTGAAGGAATTCGTGTTCAGTCCTTGCATCAATCGAATCGCTTGTTAAAAGTAGGCGAGGGTAGTGAAGAGTCAATTCAGTCGGTTTTGAAACGAGCTGCCGATTTGCCTTTGGTCGAACAGTTGATTAGTAAGGACTCAAAATCCTTTATGGTACTCGTTTTTGTGGATTCTGTAGAAGCTTTCAATCTCAACAAATTCAATGCGATAATTCAAAAGCCAAACGCGGCCGTAAAAAGTGTAAATGTTCTAAGCTCGTTTCACATGGCTGGGGCGATCGCTGGCGCTATCGAATCCGACTTAATCTTGCTTTCTACATTGATCATTGGATTCTTTTCTTTGTTTATACTGCTAACGTACCGCAGTGTTTCAGCGCTTTTGTTTTCCATGCTGATCATCGGTACAGCAATTTTCCCAGTCTTCTTTTTCTTCACTGTTCTCGATGTTCCGATGAATCTAATCACGGTTCTTGTGATTCCCGTTTTACTGGTTTTGGCGCTCGCCGATGCAATTCACTTGCTCACAGGTTTTCGTGCCGCATCGCATATAGAAGCACACGATGAAAAATTGAGATTTGTTCTTAAAAAGTACTTCGTACCGTCCTTAATGACTTCTTTAACAACGGCTTTGGCTTTTTTCTCCTTTCGATTGAATAGCTCTGAAAGCATTCAAGATTTTGGGATGATAACAGGATCAGCAGTAATGATTGCTTGCATTATTACGTATGGATTGGGCGGGTATTTGTTGAGGTTTGTGAAATGCAAGAATGCTGGAACGAATAAAATCACCCAGCTATCCAAACACTTTGACAAGCGGAAAGCCTATTACAGTATTGGTTTGATTGCTGTTTCGTTAGTTTCATTTTTCTTCATGTCTTCGTTAAAATTCAATACGGATTTTGAGTCATTTATTCCAACGGGGACTCAGTTAGAGAAGGATCAAAAGGTGGTCAATGAGCAGTATTATTCGCTCTACAGGCTCGATGTCATGTTGGAGAAGAAAGATCAGGAAAATTCATCCGATGATCTTAGAAAGGCTGCAATTGACCTTCATAAAGCGCTTGAGAAGAGAGAAGAGGTTGGGAAGGTTAGTTCAGTGAAAGATCAATTCGACTTCAAATCAAAATACGGTTCATTGGGCACGTTTATTAAATTCCCAACGAAGTACAATCCATACCACACTAGGAATAATGATGCTTTCCGCTTGGACATTCGATTGCACCACACGAGTGATTTATCGAAAGTTGAAAAGTACATCAATAGCCATCTTTCAAAAAATGATTTGGATTATGACTTTCACGTTTTTAGTTACGCCTTGATGATGCGTGAAATGAATACGAAAACGGCTCAATCACTCCTGTACTCACTTCTTTTCTCAGGGCTGTTCATCTCGCTTTTGATTCTACTCATGACGCGGTCGATTGTCTATACGATCGTCAGTGTAATAGCCAATCTAGTGCCGCTTTCAATGATGATTCTGATTTTCTATCTTTTCGATTTGGACTTGAATCTACTCACTGCTTTAACATCAATTATTTGCATCGGACTGGTTGTAGATGATACGATCCACGTGTTATACAGGCGTCTCATTCTTAAATCTGAACTGGAAGAAGTGAGCTTCGGAATCCTCACAACGTCTGTGATTCTTTTTGGTGGCTTTATGATGTTTGCGATCAGTGGATTCAGACCAAGTCAAACGTTTGGGGTGATTTGCGCTGTGATCTTTTTGGTTACTGTTGTGAGCGATTTGACACTGCTGCCGTATCTTTTGGACTTGGTTTCGAAGAGGAAAAATTAGTTAACGTTTATATTCAACGTAGCTAACATAACCCATTGTTATAAAGATAATTGCTCCCCAGATGTATATGTATATTGGAAGTTCAAGAACGCCGTCGAATTGCGTGAAGAATCCCCACATAAACATAGCTCCAGTTTTGGACAATACAGAGACCCACATGCCCAAATGAAGCGTCGATTCGTATTTGGAACATCTATCCGTGTGAAAATGCAATTCATCGATGAACTCATGAACGAGTCGTGTAATGAAAAACGCGATAAACAAAGGCAACATCAACCAAGGGCTCCAATACATAAGAACGAGTGAAAGCTCCATTAACATTGATGCGGCCAGGATATTTCGGTGTGTTTGAAGTTCTCTATCTGTAATGTCAACTTTAACCAATTCCTTGTGTGTCATGGCATCGAGGATCCAAAAAATGGTGAATACCGTTCCTGCGCCCAAAGTCATGAGTGCCCATTGCATCGGCGTTACGTCACTTATTAATGATGTCATAGTTGATCAAAGTTAAGAACGTTATCAAGATTAACACGCACGTGAACAAATTCATCCATTGGCTCCAGTTGCTATTTTTCGGTGCGAATCCTACCAAGTAGATGTTCAAGGCCCGCCATGCCGTTGGAACAGCGATGAAAATTAAAAGTATTTGATCGTACTTCTGAAAGATGCAAAAGAAAAGGAGACTCAAATTGACAACGTGAATGAAAAGCACCGTAGCAGGGATTCCAATAACGACTGGAAAGCTTTTTACACCTGACTGTCTGTCTTTTTCGAGATCGGGAATATCACGAATGATTCCACCGATAAAGACTTGAATTGAAGCGAAGATGAAAACCAAGTGAATTATCGGATCGTCTGCCTGTCCAGCGCCAATGACAACAAGGCTTCCCCAGATAACGCCAATCAAGATGTTTTTGACAAGAAAAACGTTTTTAAGTCGAAAGATTGAGCCGCCGATTTTAAAGCTGATCGAGTAGAGAGTGCCTATTAATGCAGCAATAGCAAGGATTAAGAAGACAAAAGGATCAACGAAATAAAGGACCAAAGGAATTGCGATGAATAGCAACTGAAGAACAACAACTTTGTGCAACGTATACGAGAAGAAATTTCGAATGTTAAACGAGAAATCGGCGTTTTGATCAATGATATCGTTCAATCGATAAACGAGAAAGACACCAAGGAAATTGCACCATATCAGCAACGATAGCGTTATTGGGTTGCTTTGTTCCGCGGCGTAAAATCCTGTCAACAAAAGGGATGTAGAGGCAAGGAAGAACCAGAATAGATTCTTGAACATGACTTTACTTGTGGTATTTGATTGATTCGTTGCCAATGTCTCTTTGTTAATTCAATTCTAATATTGATTCCGTTTCTACTGACGCATTGAGCGCTTTGAGTGCTTCCACTTCTTTGCCTCTAAACATTTGTGCTGGGTTGAGAACGCCTGATAAAGTTCGTTTCGTCATTAATTCCTGAACAGTAATTCGGATACATTCAGCCGTTAATTGGTACATATTGTTCGTTCTAAGCGTCCAAGATGAATTTCCTGCCATAATTATGATCATGCAGCGCTGCGTTGCTCTCTGCTCAAATGTAGGCCCCGTTTTTTTACGTGTTTTAAGCCGTTCCAGCGTCGATTCCAATTCGTCTGGATTCACCGTTGATGGCTGAACATATAGTGCTAATTCTCTCGGTGCAAGCATGTAGCAGTTCACGTTCTTGGGTTTGTAATTCCAATGCGCAAATGCTATCTCTGGCAATGGATAGGGAATGCCTGAGTAGTCTTCGCCGTTCAATTTTACATCGTGGAATTGCTTGTAAACGTCAATGTCAGCCCAAACGCTATCCTTTATGTGCAAAGACTTTCGGAACTTTGAAATCTTCATGGTGATGCGCGTTCCAGGGGAAACTCTGTTGTCGTTGAATTGGTAGTAAACGTTGATTTCTTCCTTGGAAATGTCCGACGGAATCATTTGTAGTACCAAGTCTGTCAATAATGACTCAAAAGCAACTCCGTGAAGAATCAACGCGTTCGTTTCAATGCATTTTTCGTGGTGCAATTCCCGCGAATCCTTTACAAATCCTAGTTCTCCTGTAATATCCAAGTACGTTTTTCCACTTTCAGCAATCTTAGCTACAAAAGCCGAGGATTCTTCCGTGAAAGGTCCAGCACAGTTGATGAATAGATCGGCTGCTTCAATAATTTCATTCAGAGAATCTTCGTTTGTTAGGTCGCAAACAATGGATTTTTCAATACTTGAGATTTCTTCCTGCAGGATTTTCAACTTTTCTTCATTCTTTCCCGCAATAGTAAAGGCAATACCATTTTCGGCTAACTCTTTCGAGATCAGCTTTCCAGTGTATCCATATGCTCCAACTATTAAAATCCTCATTGTGCCAATCACTATTTTTTTTCTAATACCCCTTAACTACCGTTCAGTCTTCAAAAGCTATCGCTTTTTCTTCTATCCTTTAACCTCCAATCTATATTGAACGATCTTACAAATAGAGTGGACTGTAAACAATCGAACGAGTTGATGAACAGTCAATCCTTCTTTCAATTGAGTCGTGTCCAATTCAGTCATGTTCAATTGAATTGCCTTCAATCCTTCCGGTGTAATTATTCCTTCAACCTCATAAGGTTGATCACCCAGTTCAGCTTTTGCACGTTCTTCTATATCGCTAATTTTCAGTTCAATATCGTAGGTTGTTTCAAGTTCGAATAGAACATCAACTAAGTCGATAGAATCGATTCCCAAACCGTCAAAAAGCGTATCGTCTAAACCAATGGAATCTGCAGGATTTCCGACTGATTCTTCAATGATTCGTTGTGTTTCTTTATATATTTCTTGTATTTCCATTTCTTCTGTTAATGATTAAAACATGCCTCCATCGACTGTGATTGATTCTCCTGTAATATAGGAAGCGGTCTCTTCTGAGGCAATAAATAATACCGATTTTGACACTTCAGAAGGCAATCCCGGCCGGCCAAGTGCTGTTTGATTTTTAATAATGTCTTCCGCTATTTCAAGAACGCCCTCGCTCATTTCAGTATCGATGAGCCCTGGGCGAATGCAATTAACGCGAATGTTCTTTCGTCCAATTTCCTGGGACAGCGTTCTTGTAAATGTTTCCAATCCTGCCTTGGCACTTGCGTAAACAGTGATTCCGCGTCCTTTTTTCGTTGCAGATATCGATGAAATATTGACAATGCACCCGCTTTTTTGCTTGTACATAGGGCGAAGCACGGCCTGACTCAAATAAATTGGACTTCGAAGATTGAGATCGATCATGCTGTCAATTTGATCTTGGTTGATCAAGGCAAAGGGGGCTTCGTAAGCTGCTCCTGCACAATTGACGAGGACATCGATGGTCGAAAACTTTTTCTGAGCTTCTTTTACAACGTCTTTTATGTTCTCATAATCCAATAAATTACATTTCATAGAATGCAGGTTATCTGCTGAAATGCCAATGTTTTGGAGGTTCTCCTTGAGCTTGTCCATTTTGGCTTCGTTGCGAATCAGGCAAACTACAATGGCATTTTCCATTAGAAAATCTGCGACAATTTGACTTCCGATTCCTCCAGTACCGCCCGTTATAAGAACGACTTTGTTATCGAGTTTTAAATTCATAGTAGCTCATTTTTAATCGTCAGTACGGTGTTGATTCCTCCAAATGCAAAGTTATTTGTTAGCGCGTATTTGATAGGCGAAGTGTAATTTTCTTTGACCAAATTAAAGGAATCATCACACGGTGAAGTCATTTGTAGGTTCTTTGGAATGGTGCTGTGTTTCATTAATTCGAGCAACAAACATAGTTCTTGGACGCCTGCAGCAGCAATTGCATGCCCGTGACGGTCTTTTGTCGATGAAATTGGAATAGTGGACATGTCTTTGCCTAAAGCGCGCTCTAAGCATTGCAATTCAAGGTGGTCGTTGTGGCGCGTTCCCGTTCCGTGTGCGTTGATGTAATCAATTTCGTCGGTTGTGATTCCTGCGTTACTTACAGAATCCTTAATCGCCTGTACCATTGCTGTTCCTTCTGGGTCGGGTGCTGTTATTTTATATCCGTCCAGCGTGTTTCCGTATCCCATAAATTGTGCGACGGGCTTTAATTCGTGGCGTTTTACAAATTCTTCAGATGCCATAATGACTATTCCTGCTGCTTCACCTGCCAATGTTCCTTTTCTTTTGGTGTCGAATGGAAAACAACTTTTTTCTCCATCTGATTCTGGAATAATTCCCAATTTTCCGAATGAGATCAAGGCTAGTAGGTTCACGAGTGAGTCAGTTCCGCCTGTTATTACAATTTCGCATTCTCCGTTTCGAATAGAGTCGGAAGCAAGTGCAATGGCCTGTGTAGAGGAAACACAAGCTGTTAAAATCGATTTCTGATACGCTCCAGCGTTGAATTTTTCAGCGAGATAAACGGAATACAAATCGTAAGGATTATTGACCGTGTTGATTCTTGTGTTGTCCTTGCTGAATGCGGTATAAAGTTCCTTGATAGCGTTTTGATCTTTTCGTGCGTAATTTCGAATGAGGTCTTCAAACAAAGTCAACGGAACAACGTCTGCGCCAACGCCAATCAAGATTCCAGTCTTTTCAATGTCGAATTTTGGAACCAATTCCGCCACTCGGTCTTTCATTTTTCCATAGCAAGCAGCAAGGAGCTCTAATTTCCGATCGTATTGAATTGTGTTTTTCAATACATCGGATTCGTCTTTGTACAATTCGGATAGATCTTCAGCGACTTCAGCAGCTCTATTAAATGGGATTCCTTTTGTGTCAACACGTGTAAAATCCTTATCTGCGCTTATGTTCGCGTTGATTCCGTTTATCATTGAATCGCGTCCAACACCAATCGGGCTGATGACATCATAATCCAATATGTAGACTTTGTTCGCTAACATCTTTCAATTCGGATTAGAGATTCACGGCCGTAAACGTCGCGGTCTGCAATGTCTATGATCTGAATTGTATCGCTTAGTAGGCCTATCGCATGGATTATCCCAACCAATATATTTGAAGTTCCCATGTTGCCAAATTCATTGAAAAGCGTAATGACCTTGTCATGGTGCAATTCACAATATTTCTGATCTGATAAAGTTGTTTCTGAATCATAAGCACCAGAGTGGATAAGTAGGTCTGATTTGACTTCTGGGAAAAGGTCGAGCCAGTTGCGTTCGATCAATCGAGAATTCAGACGCGGTACTTTTTTATTGGAATTGACATCTGTTATTGCGCATTTTGCATTTTTGGAATCGTTCGTCAACAGAAGATGTCCGCCAGCGTTGCTTTCTTTCCAGTTCTCTTTATAGCCTAATGTTGCCGAATTACTGAGGAAGGAATAGCTGCCCGCACAATTGGATGCACTCACAAATATGTTTTCCGCAATTCCCTTTTTCAATGAAAGATTGGCTTCTTGTACTGCATAGAACGTTGAAATAGACGTGTTTCCAAAAGTGAAATTGTGGTTGTTGATTCCAGCGTATTGCCCAATAAAACTCATCATTGAGTTGTGCAAAGTCTCCAAGGCGACTAGTGGTGGACTGGATCTATAAATTTCGTAGTTCTTCTTTTCCGAATTTGATTCGTTGCTTGGATCGCTGAAAATGGTCGGGATTTTCTTGAAATATTTTTCCGCACTTTCTACAAATGCGCCATTTGAAACAAACAGAGAGGCCGCCGACAATTCTTGTTTGCTCAAACCAACTTCTTGGATCAATTCCTGAATCGCAACAATTGAAGCTTTGGTATCGTTGCGCATTATCTTCTGATCACTTCGCTGCGGGAAGAATTCAGAGTCTTTGTCCAGTTCGAGTTGACCCAACGTGTATTTGGTCTTCTCAACGGCAGACATCAATTCTTCTTCGAATGATTCTGGTAAATAGCTGCTATATCCTTTAACGTAGATCGCCACTATCTAAATTCTTTGGGTAAAATGCTGTAATAATATTGATCTCTTTTCCCGATAAATGGATTTCCATCCAAATCACCTTCAAGTCCAATTAAGAAGTTTAAAGTGGCTTCACACATCACTTCGCCATCCACAAAGGTTTTTATAAATGCTGCGCCGTGACCTCGATCCACAGAAATTAATTCTGCTTCAATGATGCATTGGTCGCCTGGGGAAACGAATTTTCTAAATTTTGCTTTTCGGATAATGCTGAGAACAGGGTACACCTTATTGCTGTCGCCAAACTCCTTGTAATAACTGTATTCCAATAATATTCCAGCGAGTTGTGCCATGGATTCCGTTAGGAGAACACCTGGTGTCGTTGGGAATCCAGGGAAATGATCTTGAAAAATTTCATTGTCCAAGCTCCAGCATTTAACGCCTGTGGCTTTTTCTCCGGGAATAAGTTCTTTTACCTTATCGATTAGAAAGAATCTCATAATTACTCACTGGTTAGGTTCATTGTTGGCTTTGATCCAAAGCTAGTACGAATATACTTTTTGCGTTCGATATCTAATTATTAAAATGCGCAATCGGATTGAAAAGAGTTGTGAAATACGCAAATTATGTAGTTCTCACTTTTTAATTTTTAAAATTTCGGTACTCAATGAGAATATAGCTTCTGAGCCATTTTAAGAGAAGAATTGCCGGCAAAGTAATAAGTTGAATACCTCCCACAATCTTTACTCCAGAATAAGCAAACCGATCCTTTTTTTGTTCCACTTTGAAGTCTTCATCACGCCTTCTTTTAGCAATGGAGTTCATTCTTGATTTTATAAACAAGTAGCCCAGTTTAGCAGGCCCTTTGATTCGCAGCGGCTGTTTCAAGCGATTCTTGAACACCAAGGATGGATTGGTATGAAATCCAAAATAGATGAAGAGCGAAAGGCGCAACCAACTCGATAAGAGGTCATAGTGCTCCATGATTCCGTACCAGTGCTTGTACAACTCATTTCGAGTTTTATACGAGTCTAAAAAAGCTCTTTCGTATTTCTTCCAAGCTCTTTCATTGAACTTTTGGCGTGTAAAGTCTTTGTCGTAAAGATCTGTCAACCACAATACTTGTTGGCAAATCAATTCCATACCTGGACTGATGAACGGGTCTGAAAACGCCCCACTATCGCCAATTACGGACGCGCCATCTTCGTAAAGCCGTTCCGAGCAATAGGCGACATCCGGCCAATATTGATGATTTGATAGATCAGCGTTTTTAGTTACAATGGAAAGTTCAGGATCGTTCTGAAGTTGTTCTGTGTAAAAGGATTCGGCATCTTCAACGTTGAATTTTTCATTGTCAAAGACAAAACCAATGCTGTGCGTTGTTTCATCCACACGGATCATCCACCACCACGAGTGGCTTCTCATGAAATGTGTTGTGCTGTACGAAATGTCTCCAATGCCTACGTTCTTCCAATATTCCTTTGTCCGTTTTGAGCCTATACTTGAAGTGTCTGCGCCTTTGAAATGAGCTGATATGGCGCTTGTATTTAAATCGAGTTCTAAATCCTTCCAGTTCAATTGATTCTTCAAAAATCGCGCTCTTCCAGTAGAATCAAGCATCTTGTTTGAATGAATCTTGACATTTTCACCATTGAACTCAATTTCAAAAACATAAGAAAAGGGTTTCAATTCTGAATTTACAACAGTCGCAGGACGGAAAACGGTACATCCACGTTTTTCTGCTTCGAGTAACAAGGCTTCGTCAAATTCCTTTCGGTTTAAGTGATGTCCTGGGATAGATGATTTCAATGTTGGACTTGCGAACTCACCAATGTGCTCTGGACTATGCAGTCGCTTTTCATTAAACAAAAAAAGAAGCCCAGCTTTTTGGGAGTGCGATTTTAGAATGTGATCGATTCCAAGATTTCGAAAGAATAGAGTAGTGATATCGCTTGTAGATTCTCCGATCTTTTGAGGGAACTCTGAATTACGTTCGACAATAGCCACGCGCATTTTAGGATTCTTGTTCATTAAGGAAATTCCCATTAATGAGCCAGAAATTCCACCTCCAAGGATGATTAAATCGAAATCGTGTTTCTTCATTCTTTATAGTCGACATTAAAGAACTTGAAAATTATCTCGATATCCAAAGACTTGACTAATTTAGAACCAACCTAATTATAGAATAACCCGTTTAGTTCAGTATGAAAGAATCTAATTTCAAGTCGTTTTTTGCCATAGTTTTCATCGGAAGTGTTCTAATGTCTTGTGAAAAAGATGTCGTTGAGGCTGAAAGTCAAGGAAATGCATCAGATGTTGTAATTGGAGATGCACAAGGGATGTTCGTGCAGCCTTTAAATATAACCTTGAACGGTGATTATAACGATCCCGATGATTATGACCTTGATTTAAACAATGATGGCTTAGCAGATATTACGTTTAGAAGCATAGTTATGGGGTCACCACAACTTGGAACATCCCCAAGATCCTTTATTCGCTCCTTGCACGCTAATGCATCAATGTGGATGGAATCTTTTACAGATACGACATTCCTTATCAATGGAACGTCAACATTAGTGAATAACGGTTATGTCTGGTTTATAGAATCAACTACACATTCATGCACCCAGTTAAATCCTAGTGACTCTGTGCTTGAAATTAATGAAAATGCATTTGTTATGCCTGTTGATGCAGGATCTACATTAATTGACGGTTCTGACTTTTTTTCCACTTTAGATTATCAGCCTTTTATACGAAATAATTTTTCTGGTGGATTGAATCAAGTTTCAAGTAATGCGGATACAATTTTCTATACTTCACATTCTTCTTTTAATGAATGCCGCTTGTTTCCGCAGGGAACTTATGAATACATTGGAGTTAAGCTTAATGTGAATGGTAATGACAAATTCGGATGGATTAAATTTAAGATAACAGATGATAAGATTATATCCATTGTTGAATCTGCCATTCTTAATTAGAGAGTTTTTCTTTAATAAAAAGAACACATTTTATTAAATGCATGATAGAGAATGACATCAGAAGTCCTTCAATTGTGCCTTTGTTTCCTCGTGGTTAAAATTACATCAGTAAACAAAGCGCAAGCCTCACATTGCAATTCAAAGGTTAAAAAATCAAATAGCAAACTTAAAGGAAGGCTTCACAAAGAACCCGAAAGACTCATCTAAACTCGGTGTCGGCCTCCAAATGAAATCAATTTTAAAGAACTTGAAGATGTTTTCCAATCCAAAGCCGAATTCAAAATAAGGAGCGCTGATTGGATTCAATCCTTCTGGAAAGAGATAACGCTGTTGGTTATTCACATCACTCAATGCGCCAATGAACGTCTTTCCAAAAATGAAAGACCTGAATTTTAATTTGTTGATCAATGGAATTCGATCGAGGATCAATCCGTCAAAGTGGTGCGACAAATGAACTATCACATATTCATCCGAAGCATACTCCATGAAATTCATAAGGTTGAAAGAGTAGGCGTCCGCAATCAATAATTGATTTCCAAATGGAATATCGAGGAAGGTATAGGGAACAGCGCCGAATGTCTTGCCTGCCTCAACGGTATAGTTCAAGTAGCCGAGCTTCTTTGCGTTGACTTTTTGTCGAATCGACATCTTGACTTTTTTATAATCGAAATTGGAGCCGAAAAGCTTCTTGTCGCTGTAATCGTAGGTTATTGCTACATCTGGGAATCGGCGTTTTTCGCTGTACAGATCATTTTTGTCGTAGAATTCTCCTGTCAATTTTTCGAAAAGGAAACTGAATTTGAAAGTTGCTCGGATTCCAGCGCCCGTAAAGCCGTTCACAGTTGATGTGTCTGAGGCAATTAACTCACGGAACGGCTGCCCATCAATTGCTTCAAAGCGCTGATTAAAATACCCGAGGCGAATTAGGCATCCTTGGAAGAATTCTTTCTCGATGTAGGCTTCAAAACTGCTAACGTAATTACGCGAGGAAGACTGACCTACTTGTACGACAGAACCAATGATGTGGTCAATATCAATTTGATTGAAGCTTCTACCGAGTTGCTGAATATCGTGCGAGTAATGACCTCCCAATCGAATTGTGTTCTTCTTGTTCAGCCGACTAAAACCACCTAGTTTGTATTTGAATCGCGCGTCACCAAAGCCATAAGCAACATAAGATTTCGTGTGGATTGGGAACTTCTGGTTTGGATTCGTTCTCAAGTGGAGTTTCAGTCGAATTTTTTCAACACTGTTGTAGCTCGCCATGGATAGAATCCCCAATTCGAAGGGTTTAAATGGAATGTATCCTGTTCCTGCCGTGATTGCTAAGTATTTCCGAATCTTAAATGCTGGAT
>JAWUWJ010000187.1:0-9360 GCA_034111925.1 Crocinitomicaceae bacterium | reverse complement strand
GAATAAATAAAGGGTGCAATCGAACTTGAACCTCCAACTGCGATTAAAAACCCGAGTAGAAAAATTATAATAATCAACGGAGCCATCCAAAACTTCTTTCGATGTTTCATAAATGCCCATAAATCTTTTAATGTGCTCATTTTGTTTTTTCAAATAATTTCTTCGCCAACAATGCATTCGTTTCCGAATTCGGATGTGGGTCGCCATTCAATGAATACTTTCCACTGTACTTGATTGTATTCGACAAATCTACATAACGAATCTTCTTTTTTCTCAAATAGCTCAAGAATTCTTTCATTTGTCCTCCAGTATAGACTTTATACGTCGGATAAATCACTACAACGAAATCATCATTCCCAAATTGCTCTTTGTACTCTTTTTTAGACTCTAAGATCATCTCTGTCACTAGATCAAAGTGCGATTCATTCAATTTAAATGGATGCTCAATCTTGAAATAATTCTTAATTGCACTTTCTGAGAAATATTCGTAAAACGTTGATTGCCAATAACGCCCATCGACAAAAGTTCTGTCGTGCACCAATTTATCACCATCCAAATAATAATAAGGACTCGTGTACAACCATTTGGTATAATACTTCATGGAGCATACTGATCTGAAAATATGATCCCAGAAGAAAATGTAATAACCAGTACCGTCTTTTTCCTTCACTTCCTCGTTCAATTTTTCATTTTGAATAAGTGCGAGCATGTGGTTGGTTCCGTATCCGTTCCAAGCGTAATTATAGGCTTTCGACTTGCTTTCGTTCTGAAAATGATAGGCCAAGGTTTGATCGTCATTCAGCCCATAACCCAATGCAATCGAACAACCAAAAAACAAGCTGTATTTCCCGTTGGTTGAATCAATTTCGGGAGTAACACGGTGCCCCATTTCATCCAAAGTATAGGTTGCGCTGAACAGAGTGTCACCATTTGGGCCCATTTTATGTTCGGTATAAGAAGTGTCCGTTCGTGCACTATATCCTAAATACCTGGCTCTGTTATCGTGAGCAAATTCTTGCACTTCATAGGTTTTAATGGTTTGATCTGGAAATCCAATAAGCCAAAAGCAAACAATTTCAACGATCAAAACCAACATTACGACAACAATCACATTACTCGCGATGTACCATTTCCTTTTCGCTACGATTAAAAGTAAACCAAGGAACAACGAAAAATAAGAAGCATACCTCATTAGACTGACCCAATAAGGCATAATTGGGTCCGTACCTCGTAAAATAACAACTGACGCGTAAAACAAGGCCGAACCAAAGACAAGAATTAGAATTCCAACTCTATGTTTTCTCCACACCTTTAAAAGATGGGCCTTTATTTTTCCTAAAATACGAAAGATGAATACGGTCTCTTTCCTTGCGATGAGGATCAAACCAAGTGCTAAAGAAAAATAAGCGATCGACCACATTAAGATCAACCAAATGGGCATTGTTGGATCAATATCTCTCCAAATAATCTCGGTTGTTTGATACAGAATTAAACCAAAAGCAATAATTAGACTTGCCTTTTTATGTGTTTTCCAAAACTCGGAAAGACGTGACTTTATTTTGTTGCCTAGACCCATTAATCCATTGCAAATAATCGTTCCCACTTCTTCTTATTCTCCCAATCCTCTTGATCTTCCTTCTTGTATAAGAAATCGTTCACAACGAGGTAATCCATTTCTGTACTCATGAAACATCGGTAAGCATCTTCAGGTGAACAAACAATTGGTTCTCCACGAACATTGAAACTCGTATTTAGAACCATCCCGTCTCCAGTATGTTTTTTCACCGAATGCAACAACGTCCAAAAACGTTCATTGGTGTTTTTATCTACCGTTTGAACCCTTGCCGAGAAATCCAGATGCGTAATCGATTGCAAATCCGAACGGGGAACATATAAACGTTCCATCAAAGGCAATGAATAAAAATTATCCGGAAGCTTTTCACGTCTATGCTCAGCCACTGGCGCGACAAGCAACATATAAGGTGATTCACAATCCAAGTCAAAATAGAGATGGCTATCTTCTGCCAACACAGATGGTGCAAAAGGTCTGAAACTTTCTCTATACTTGATTTTTAGGTTAATCTTTTTCTGCATTTCTGCATTTCTAGCGTCACCAATAATACTCCTATTTCCTAAGGCTCTCGGACCGAACTCCATTCTTCCTTGGAACCATCCGATTACATTTCCTTCGCTAATGAGTTGTCCTGTTTTGTCTGTCAAGTCAGTCAATTGGTCAAAATGAGTTGCGTTCGCATTCATTCTTCTGTTCATTTGAACAACTTCCTTTTCAGAATAATACGGTCCTAAATAAGCACCCTTCATTGTATCTGGAAGAATGATTTCTCTTTTTCCGTCAAAGTACATGTGGTAAATAGCCAAACATGCACCAATAGCTCCACCTGCATCTCCCGACGCCGACTGAACGTAAATATTTTTGAAAATGTCTTTGCGAATTAGCTTTCCATTCGAAACGCAATTCAACGCAACACCGCCCGCCATACATAGGTTTTCACTTCCTGTCAGCTTGTGCGTTTCAAGTGCCATTTTTAAGACAACTTCCTCTGTTACGATCTGAATTGCCAAAGCCAAATTAGTGTGCACTTGTTCCAGTTCTGATTCCGGAGCACGTCGATCAACTCCAAATATTTTCGCCCACTTATCTTCCTTGATCATTTTCAGACCAGTTGCATAAGAGAAATAACTTTGATCCAACCAAATTGAACCGTCGTCTTTTATTGAAATCAAATGTTCTTTAATAACCGAGACAAAGCGTTTCGTATCCTCCGAATCTGGATTGCCATAAGGCGCCAAGCCCATCACCTTGTACTCTCCCGAGTTTACGGTAAATCCAAGGTAGTATGTGAAGGCACTGTAGAGAAGTCCAATGGAATGCGGAAAATGAAGTTCTTTAAGAATCTCAATTTTATTTCCACGACCAATTGCGATTGAAGCTGTACTCCATTCACCAACGCCATCTACAGTTAAGATTGCTGATTCTTCAAATTTTGAAGTGAAAAACGTACTTGCCGCGTGCGACATATGATGTTCAGAGAACAGTAATTTGACGTCCTTCTTTGAATACTTCTCAATTTGAGCGAGCCCTTTATAGATCTGCTTTTTCAAAAACAATTTCTCGTTCAACCAAACCTTCATGGCCATCAAAAACGAAAGAATTCCTTTCGGTGAAAAAGCATAATACGTTTCAAGCAAGCGCTCGAACTTCAAAAACGGCTTGTCGTAAAAAACGATAGCATCCAAATCGTCAATTCGCAATCCCGCCTCTTCCAAACAAAACTTGATGGCTTCAGTCGGAAATGCTTCCGTATGCTTTTCTCTCGTGAATCGCTCTTCCTGGGCGGCTGCAACTATATCATTCCCAACAGTTATAGACGCTGCCGAATCATGATAAAACGCCGATATTCCCAATATTTTTTGCATTGAATACTATTTCTTTTTTCCTTTCCAAATAACTGGAAGTAGGACTCAAATGTATAACTTTCCTAATGATTTGACTTCAAGTTTCGAAGAAATTGATGAAGCAAAGGATGTTGAAAAAAACAGAATCTCTAAGAAAAGGCGCACTCTTAGCTGTATCGCCTTATGAGCTGACAATTCTCAACAATTCATTTTTAACAAAGTATGTATTATTTAGAGTTTATAACGGGGTCTAATTTGTACCTTTGTGTATGCGTAATTTTCTCGCTTTTATTCGGCGATTTCGTGTGTTTTTGCTCTTCGCACTCCTACAAGGAATTGCGCTAACATTCTATTTCACGTTTTTGTCGTTTCCTAGGTCACAATTTTTGACCAGTACGTCGACTATTTCGGGAACTTTTTTCGAGTTAAAACATGACTTTACAAAGTTTATAGCCCTTGAAGAAAACAATACTGCTCTCCAGAAAGAAAATTTGGAATTGAGAAGCCGAACAATCGAAAACTTATTTCGTTTGGAAAATGGCCTCGTAAAAGTTGACGATACACTTCATAAAGTTCAATATGAATATGTTCCAGCGGAAATAATCAACTCGACCCACACAAAACGAAACAACTTCTTTACAATTAGCGTTGGCGCTGAACAGGGAATAAAACGAAACATGGGAGTTTTCTCTAGCAATGGCGTTGTTGGAGTAATTCATTATGCAGGTCCGAAATACTCAATCGTGAAATCTTGTTTGACCGAAAAAGTAAATATCGCAGTGATGATCGAAGCTTCTGGAGAACACGGATTCTTGAAATGGGACGGAAAGGATTCTAGAAGAGGAACGCTTACTGGAATTTCGAATGATAGCGATGTCGACAAATGGTCCAAAGTTGTTACCAGAGGATCAGCGGGAATATTTCCAGAGGGAATTGCCGTTGGAAAAGTTGAAAAAACGGACGTGGTTGAAGGAATGCCCCTTTGGGATGTCACAATCCTATTTTCAGAAAACTACAGAACAGTTCAACGCGTTTATGTCGTTAAAAACCTATTGAAAGAAGAACAAGACGACGCTGAGTCACATATCCCAGTCGACGTAATATTATGAGCCAAATAGCAAAACATACCTTGAGGTTCTTCCTGTTCTTTTTAGTTCAGGTCCTCGTTTTGAATCAAATTGAATTGGGAATGGGAATTCAGATCATGATCTACCCTCTTTTCATTTTGCTTTTGCCTGTGGATATGAGCGTTTTTTCATTGATGCTTATTTCATTCGCTCTCGGCCTTTCCATCGATGCTTTGTCAAACACTTTTGGATTGCACGCCTCGTCTCTACTTGCCGTTGCCTATTTCCGACCAATGATTTACAATCTCTTTGCTCCCCGAGATGGCTACGACATTTTAATGGAAACGAATATATTTACTCTTGGCACAGCTTGGTTTGTAAAGACATTTGGACTTCTAATAATCATTCACCATTTCTGGTTTTTCATGCTGGAAATGTTCAAGCTAAATGAAATCGTTTTTGTTTTGCAAAAAACAGGACTAAGCGTTGTAGTCTCCATTTTGATTTGTATTTTATTGCAATACTTATTTTTAAGAAAAAAGAGAAGCAATGAAGTATGATTCGCGTAAATATGTGATTGTCACGTTTTTCTGCCTCATTGGTGTCATTTACGCTATGAAGCTGTTTTACATGCAGGTTGTTGACGATCATTGGAAATTACGTGCGCAACAAATCGCTGAAAAAAGAAGAGAAATTACGCCGCCTCGTGCTGTAGTTTTCGATAGAAATGGTAAAAAGGTTGTCTCGAATCATACCTATTACAATTTGATGATTTGCGAAGATGACATTCAACACTTCAACCCAAAAAAGTTAGGAAAACTCATCGATATGACACCCGATGAAATTAGTATCCGCCTCCAGGAAATTAAAGATAAAGAAGGAACGTATTACAGTCGAAATTTAAAGAGAAGAGATTCAAATTATCGCTCGTTTAGATCTTATCCGTTTATAGAGGAACTGACCGCAGATGAAATGTCGCGTATTCTTCCGCATTTGGAAGAACACCCAGGTTTTTTTGAGGAAATCACGAGTATGAGGCACTACCCTTATGGGAACGGTGCAAATATTCTTGGATATCTGAATGAAGTTAATCCGAGTGAGTTGGAACGACTTCCATTTTATAAAAAAGGGAATTATATCGGTCGTTCTGGAATTGAACGGTATTACGACAAATTTTTTAGAGGTGAAAAAGGCGTCCAGTATATTGTTCAATCTGCGAAAAATAGTCAAATTGGTTCCTTCGAAAATGGCAGATACGACACGACAGCAGTTCAAGCTCCTGCAATTCATTTGGGCCTAGATGTAGATCTTCAGGGCTATGGTGAAAAGTTAATGCAAAACAAAAAAGGGTGTATTGTGGCAATTGATCCTGCAACTGGAGAAATTCTTGCACTTGTTTCCGCGCCTACTTACGATCCAAATTTACTTATCGGGAAACGTAAAATTTCTAAAAACTATCCAACACTTGCCGGCGATAAAAACGTACCGCTATTCCCACGTCCATTAGCAGCGCAATATATGCCTGGCTCAACTTTCAAATTGCTTCAATCATTGATTGGAATGCAAGAAGGTGTTATTACAGCAAACTCTGGATTTGCCTGCAACAAAAGTGTTGTTGGGTGCCACAATCATCCTTCGGCTCGAAGTGTAACGGAAGCAGTTAAAATGTCGTGTAACCCTTACTTCTATGCAGTAACTCGAAGAATTATTGAACAGAAAAAGGAACGAAGTCAGTTCGACGATGCTCCAATTGGGCTTGCAAAATGGGCAGAATACATGCACAGTTTTGGATTGGGGAAGAAACTTGATACTGACATCACAGGCTTAAAGTCAGGGCGAATTCCCGATGTAGCCTTTTACGACAAATGGTACGGACACCGCAGATGGAAATTCTCAAGCATCCGTTCCATCTCAATTGGTCAGGGAGAAGTTGAGTTAACACCTCTTCAATTGGCAAACGTTGCAGCAATAATGGCAAACAGAGGTTGGTATTACACACCTCACTTTGTAAAGTCGATCGGAGACAAAGGACCGTTGGAACAATTCACGAAGAAAAATTACACGATGGTTGACCGCAAATACTTTGATCCAGTAGTCGAAGGAATGCGTGGATGTGTTCATGACCCTGGCGGAACAGCAAGACGTGCTAGAGTAAAAGACGTTACGATTTGTGGTAAAACCGGTACAATTGAGAACTACATCCACGGGGTGAAGCAAAAGAACCATTCGGCCTTTATTTGCTTTGCACCAATGGACAATCCCAAAATTGCAATCTCAGTATTTGTTGAAAATGCAGGAGGAGGCGGTGGAACTTGGGCTGCGCCAATTGCGAGTTTAATGATGGAGCAGTATTTAAATGGCGAAGTCAAGGACAAGGTCAAAGAAAAGCGCATTCTCGAAGCTAAACTTTCCATCTTCGAATGAGACAAAGTAAATCTTTAACTGGAGGTGTAGATTGGATTTTGCTCGCTGTAGTTCTGATTCTCATGACTATGGGAATTGCTACCGTTTACTCTACGGCTTATAATCCCGAGCACTCAAGTCTATTTGATTTCTCACAAGTGTATGGAAAGCAGGTCATGTGGGCAGGAATCTCTCTGTTCTTAGGGCTTTTGGTCTTTCTTATTGATTCTGACATTTATCGAAAATTTGCCCTTCCGATCTTTATAATCAGTATGTCCTTGCTTGTTATTGTGCTATTTATGCCACCAAAGAATGGCGCACGTTCATGGCTTGGAATTGGTTCAATGGGAATTCAGCCCGGTGAGTTTGCCAAAATTGCAACTGCCATACTTCTTGCACGCTATCTTGGAGAATTAAATCAGAAGCAACAAACGATTAAAACGGTTTTAATGGCCAATGGAATTATTCTTATTCCAATGGTCATGATCCTTCTTCAACCCGACGCCGGGACGTTTGTTGTATTTACTGCGTTCCTATTTGTGATGTACCGAGAAGGCGTAACGTATGACCCAATTATTCTAAAAGTCGTCAATCTCATTCCAGGCATTAAGTTCAGCCAAACTTGGGTAGGAAGTCACTTCATTCCAATTCTATTCGTGGTTATCTTTTTAAGTGTCACAACGCTTTTATTCAGTAATGAGGTCATCGAACTAGGCATGTTCCCAGGCATTGAAATTCCCGGGTATTATGGCGTCTTATTCTTCATTTTCATTCTTTGTATTTTGATCTATGTTGCGCTTCGATTGGCACTTTCCAAAAGAGACGCGAAACGAGCTGCTATAATTGCAGTAATAGGATTCATTCTCGCGGGTGCCATCACCAAAGGTATTGACACTGGCTTTCAAAAACTAGCGGGTCATCAAAAAGAACGGATTGAGTTATTTCTTGGGTTAACAGACAACGAACAAGCGAAGGACGGAGTAGATTACAATAGAAATAGAGCCATCGCATCTGTTGGTTCAGGTGGCCTTTTTGGAAAAGGATACAAGAATGGAACTTTGGCGAATGTTCGAAGCAATCACGTTCCTGAAAGTGAAACTGATTTTATCTTTTGCCCATTTGCTGAGGAATGGGGGTTCGCTGGAACCCTTATTTTAGTGGCCCTTTACATCTTTATGATGTTAAGAATTGTTATAATAGCAGAGCGCCAAAGGTCAGTCTTTAATAGGGTTTACGCATACTCTGTAGCCATGATTCTCTTTTACCATTTTGCCATTAATGTTGGGATGAGCATTGAATTTGCGCCTGTCATAGGGATTCCTCTGCCCTTCTTTAGTTATGGAGGGTCTTCAATGATGTCATTCTCAATGATGCTATTTATTTTACTTAAACTTGACAGTCAGCGCAAAGACGTCCTAAATTGATTTTTTAGATCAACCATTTATCGGTGAGAATTCCTATTTTTATCACTCTATCATTCGGCCATGAAAAAATTACTAGAAAAGCTCAAGTTAAGAAAGGGCACAAAAGGAAAAAGCAAAGCTAAAAAGGTGAAAACGCGTTTCGGAATGAAAACGTCAATCATCCTATTTGTTATTTGTTGGCTCTTAGCCTTAACGCCAGTAATGGTGATTGTCTACCTTTTCTCTTCTCAAACTGAAAGTGATCTTCCTTCCGTTGAAATGTTAGAGAATCCACCAGAACTTTTAGCTTCTGTTATTTTGGCCGATGACGGTAAGACAGAGTTGGGGCGCTACTGGAGCGTCAACAGAACGAGCGTCGCTTACCAAGATATTTCACCTTTCGTTTTTGATGCCTTAATTGCCACTGAAGATGAACGCTTTTTAGAGCACTCAGGAATTGACTTCAGAGGACTTGCCAGAGCAATTACAAACATGGGGAATGCGGGTGGTGCATCTACAATCTCTCAACAATTGGCCAAACTACTCTTTACACTTCAAGAAAGAGAACGAATTTCAGCCCTCAGAGCCGAAGGGAAACCTGTTCCCGCTGGACCGAGTGGATTCAGAAAACGATTGAATGAGAAAATCAAGGAGAACATTATTGCCATTCGACTTGAAGAGCGTTATACAAAAGAAGAGATCATTACCATGTATCTAAATCAGTTTGATTTCCTTCACAATGCAGTAGGAATTGAAAATGCTGCCAAGGTATATTTCAATAAAAAACCGATAGACCTTACGAAACCTGAAGCAGCAATGCTAGTTGGGATGTGTAAGAATCCTTCATTGTACAATCCACAGACTTACCAATTAAAGGATTACCGAACGAATGCGGCAAAGGCCAATAAGGTCTCTCTTGAAAATGTTACCCAATCTCAAATGCGCGCGCTCAGATCCAAAGACAGTGTGAGAGCACATGAACGCAGAAATCAAGTGCTTTTCCAATGGAAGAGAAGTACAATTGCTGAAAACAAGGCGCTTAAAAACTTCATGACTCAAGCCGAGTATGA
>JAWUWJ010000186.1:0-41055 GCA_034111925.1 Crocinitomicaceae bacterium | reverse complement strand
TGATCACAGGCTCAACATTGGGAAAGTCTTGTAAGAATAAATTGACTTGATTTAAAAATTGAAGGTTTGCTAAATCCTCGTTTTCTGGATCGTTCTCCTGGATTTCAGCTTCTTTGAAATAATTCTCTAAATATCTTAATTGCACATCCAAGGGCGTGGTCTTCAAGGATTCTTTAATAGAATCGGGCAGGAGAGGGCTGTTCACAATGCAATCAACACTCGCATTCGTCTCTTCAAATTGTTCTTCCTGTTCTTTAATTTGATCGCGTTCCCTGTTTAGTCGCTCAAGTCGGGTTTCCCGGTCTTTTGGAGTTTCCGCAAGCTCAATTACAGCTTCAATAATGTCAATTACAGGCTCTTTTAATTTGTAATGAATAACGACGCCATGAAAAAGGCCATCAACTTGAGCGTTGTCTATACAATTGGTTTGCTGTACTTTAATCCAATTTACAGCGTCATTGTTTAGCTTCGAGTCCATTGCTAGAGTCGCCTTGATTCGATTGAACAACAGCGGATAGATTTCGTTGTAAACGCCGCCTCGAATTGGATATTTAGAGTAAACGATTTCTACGCTCAAAACCTCGACCGTATCTCGAATTGTCGTCCATTCGTTTGCGTTTAGAAAACTCGATTGGCGGAATCCGTTTTTGAGAAATACACGGTTCTTTTTCCCTTTCTCATATTCGAAGACCTCAATAGTTTCCATCTTACCCGCGATAAGAGCGCCATTCACTTTCGGGGATTGCAATTGCTTCACATCGAATAATTGCTGAGAGAAAACAAGGTTCGCGCAGCAAATAAGAGATAACGTTAGGAAAAATCGAATCATAGTTAGGGATAAGTTAATCAGATAATTTTGAATAGGAGACATGTTACACGCTCTGTTATCAAAAATAATTCCATAGACTGAATCAGGCATAATTATTGTTCCAAATTTAACCATGAAATTGCTCTTACTTTTAATTCTCGGCTCGCCTCTTTTCGCAATAGGACAAGACTCCATTGTACCAGCGAAAGTTGCAGATTCAATAGGTTATGAAGTCATCGATTTTCCAGATGTTGAAGCAACTTTTCCAGGTGGAGTAGTAGAATTGATGAAGTACATCACGCAAAATTTAGCGTTCCCAGAAAGCGAAATTGACTATGGTAGCAGTTTATCATTCAGGATGGGTTTCGTTGTAGATTCAACTGGGGAATTGAGAGCTATTACATTCGAACGTGCTAACAATGTCGAGTTAAAGCCATTGGTATTGAGTTTTATAGAGGAAATGCCCAATTGGATCCCCGCTAAGCACTTGGGTGAAAACGTTGCGTCGTATGTACATTTGCCAATTATTATTTGTGTGCAATAGGGTTGAAATCATCCAACTTAATTTTCCTATCTTGTATCAACTAACTAATAAGACGAACTATGTTGATAGGAGCAATCATTGGCGCAGCGGTAGGCATAATTGTCTTCGTGATTCAAAGCCAAAGAAAAAAGAACTAAAGCCAAAAAAGGAGATACCAATTAAAGTATCTCCTTTTTTTATGAATAAACGTTCGTTTAATTTCCTTTGATCACCTTGATCACATTTCTGTTCGATCCTTCTGGTAATAGGTGAATGAAGTAAACTCCATCGGCACCAGTAAGGTTCATATTAATTTTGTCCGTATCCGTAAATCTTTCAGATGAAACGATTTGACCGGCAACATTCATGACTTCAATTTGAATTACGTCCTGTGTATTTACAAACGTAATTGTCAATTCACCATTCGTTGGATTCGGGTAAATGTTGTTCCAATACGCAACTGGAATTTCGTAAATACTAACATCGTCAACAACTGTACAAGACGAAGTATCCGAACAAGCGCCATTTGTAACTTCAACAGCGTAATTACCATTTATCGTTGGAATAAACGTTTGATTTGTTTCACCTGGAATTGCTTGGTATCCGTTCGCGCAATCCAACCATTGGTACGTTCCTGTTCCAACGGCTGTAAATAGTCCATCCACCAATGTAACATTCGTATCTACAAATGTAAGAGTCAAGTCGTATATTATTGTGCTATCACATCCATCAACCGAGGTGAATGCTTCATTGTAAATCCCTGTCGCCGAATAAACCATTCCAGAAGCAGATGTGAAATCTCCGCATGAAGCTTCTGTAAGTGTTGTCTCGTAAACTGGGTTCACCGTAACGGTAACTGTGTCTGTATTAGAGCAGCCCGTCGCAGTGATTGTTCCCGTCACGATATAAACGCCAGTCACAGCAGGCGAAAACAATTGTGCATTTGTAATTCCATTGTTCCATGAATACGTATCTGCTCCTGTTCCACTGACAGTAACTTGTCCGCCGAAACAAACCGGATTGGACCCTGAAAACGCGTAAGAAACAGTAGGCAATTGATTAATAGCAACGCCAACTGTCGTTTCAGATCCCGTTGCGATAGGAGAGGAAGAAATTACTCTGAATTTATATCCTGCACCGACCAATGTCGAAAGTGGAATCATTGAAGGAATAGCTCCTGAAGTCATCGAAGTTAAATTTCCGATTACAACCGGTGCCGCAAAGCTTCCACACGCATCTGACATTTCAGCCGTAAAGACATTCGCCGCAATAAAATCACCAACAGCATTATAATCCAATAAGATTGAATCACCAGCGCAATAAGAAGGATTCGCCATATCGGTTGTAATAATTTCAACACAAGATCCTGAAGTAGGAAAGTTTCCAGTTGGTGTATTTGTAAAGTTAGAACCTGTAACGTTTGTTACAGAGCCAGAAGATCCATTTGTACCAATCGCATTAACACTTGATCCAGCCAATCCAATTGCACCTGAAGTTCCAGAGTTGAAACTTAAAGCGTTTGTAGTTGCTGCCGTGTTCAAAAGGTACAATCCGTAAGCATTTCCGCCAGCGCCTCCGCCTCCAGAACCACTATCTGATCCTTGAGCTCCAGCACCACCGTCTCCGCCGTCTCCAGCACCAGTTCCACCGCCAATTCCACCATTCCCGCCAGATGATCCAGCAGCTCCAATTCCACTTATTCCTCCGTTTCCACCAGCTCCGCCATTTCCAACGTAGATGATTGTATTTAATAATTGAATGTTTGAACTAAATCCAAATACGGCTACAGTATTTCCACCTGACATTCCACCAGTTCCACCAGCAGTAGCTCTTAAACCTCCAGCTCCACCGCCGCCGCCGCCACCGCCAGATTCATTGTTTGGGTTACAAGCACCGCCGCCACCGCCGCCACCGCCTCCGGTACCGTTCGTTCCTAGTGTTCCTGTTGATCCTGTTGTTGCCGACCAAAAATTAGCCGACAATGTATTTGAACTAGGCGCTCCGTTTCCGCCACCTCCTTGGAAAGCAGTTCCGTCATTGCCATTTGTACCGTCAGCGCATGTTCCGCCTCCAGCTCCAAGATAGCCCCAAGTTAAAAAGTTATATAAAGGTGCATTTGAACCTTGTAATCCTCCGGTAGCAGCGCCATTCGAACTAAAAGGAAAGCCAGTACAATCCGTATCTGTTTTTCCACCAAGTCCTCCGTTACCGCCTGCAGTTGATGCTGGGCCAGTAGCACCTGCTCCGGCTGGAGTATAGTTGTCATCACATGATAATGAACCTACTGCGTTTCCGTTTGAGCCATTCGCACCATCTAAAGCTGTTCCAATTCCATTAACGCCGTTTGTACCATTGCTTCCATCTGAACCATCTCCACCGAAGATCGAGCAATTTTGGATAACAATACTGGAAGATATTGAGTGAATTCCATAACTACTCTTCCCAGCAGTTGCTGCATCTGGAGCGTTTATAGTAAAGTCAGAAAGGATTGTTGCTCCCGTTACTCCATTTGCAATTACTGCAATATATTGAATCAATGTTGCTGAATATCCACCGTTGATTGTTGAAGTTCCAGTTTGCATCCAAGTGGCATCGTATCCACCCCAAAGGTTAATTCCAGTTTGCATATCGACAATCTCGGTGTACGATCCTGTTCGAACGCGAACGTCTGTTAATCCTTGACTTTGAGCTTCTCCAATTCCATAATTGATAGAGGCACAAGGTGTTCCTTCAGCTCCACAACCGGCAATATCGTTACCTGTAACTCCATCTACGTGAAGTACATAGGAGCAGCTGGATTGTGAAAAAGAAAGGGTTGAAGTGAGTATTGAAAGTGTGGTAATGAATAGTAGTGTAGCGAATCTTTGCATGTTAAGAGTAGTTATATTTTCCATAAAGTTATTGAATTTTGAATTAAGGAAAAAATGTAATCGCTAACTTGCAATCGTGAGCGACGAAATTCCTATTAAAAAGATCATCCATGTCGATATGGACGCGTTTTATGCGTCGGTGGAACAAATGGATAATCCAGCGTTAAGAGGAAAGCCTATTGCCGTGGGAGGAAGCAAGGAAAGGGGCGTTGTTGCAGCGGCAAGTTATGAGGCCAGAAAGTTCGGTGTTCGATCTGCGATGGCTTCAATAGTTGCAGCGCGAAGATGTCCAGAATTAATTTTCGTTAGCCCTAGATTCGAACGCTACAAGGAGATTTCAGAGCAAATCCGTGCCATATTCCACGATTATACCGAATTGGTAGAGCCTTTGTCCTTAGATGAAGCATTTCTAGATGTCACAGAAAATAAAATTAGCCATCCTTCAGCGACTTTGTTGGCAGAGGAAATTCGCTACAGAATCTACCATGAAGTTGGTTTAACGGCTTCGGCAGGGATTTCAGTGAATAAGTTTACAGCAAAGATTGCTTCGGATATTAACAAGCCAAATGGGCAAAAAACAATACCACCAGAAGATGTTTTAGATTTCTTAAAAAACTTGCAAATTGAAAAATTCTTTGGCGTAGGTAAAGTCACAGCTGATAAAATGAAGCTCCATGGAATATTTCGAGGAGGTGATTTAAAGGAAAAGTCGCTTCCTTATTTAAGGCAACATTTCGGGAAATCGGGAGCACATTTTTACAATATCGTACGCGGAATTCAGAAAAGTGAGGTGACACCAGATCGAGTTCGGAAATCAATCGCAGCCGAGCGAACGTTTGAGAAGGATTTGGATTCAGAAAAGTACATGCTCGAGCATTTGGATAAGATCGCCGAGATTTTAGAAAAGCGAATCAAGAAAAGCGAGGTCAAGGGAAAAACGATCACGGTCAAAATAAAATTCAATGATTTTACGCAGCAAACGAGAAGTAAAACCGTCAGCGAATACATAGAGAATGTGGAAGAGATCAAACCTATTGTTGAGAGCTTGATTCGACAAAGCCCGCTAGACAAACCGGTTCGACTTTTAGGAATCTCCTTAACAAAATTGAATGTCAATGACGAAGTGAAAAGTGTCTCCGTTCAGTTAGGAATTGAGTTTTGAATGTTAAATTTACTTATGAATAAATTAATCCTCTGTGTTTTTCTGGTTATCTCTGGTTTCAGCTATTCTCAAATTGACATTGCAAAAGAGCGCGCTGCGATGCACAAGAAATACATAAAATCTATTGAGCGCAGAGATTTGAGATGGGAGTATAAATACGCAATGCATGAAGATCAAAACATTAACCATTATTTGTTACGCGTTAAATACGGTTGGACTTTAGGGAAAATTGAAAATTTGAAAACGGATATTCCTGACCTATTGAATCATGAAAGGTATGCTGAAAATATGGAGAACGATTGGAGTTATGAGAGTCCAATAGATATTATTCAAACCCCAGGTTCTGAATGGCAAAGGCAAGCGAAAATGGCCGTTATTTTATACGATTACTTTGTTGAACAATCTGATTCTGTCTCCGCTCTGTTTATGTTGAAAGTAAAATCTATGAGCAATTATGTATTGGACAATGAAGAGGAACTTATTGCTGATTTAGAGCTGCTGCTCCCACAGTTGGACAAGAACAGCGAAGAATGGGTAGATATGGGACACGAATTAATGCTCCGTCGATTGAAGCGCTGCGATGCAGACCTTGATGCAGACTTTTTCATTTCCAAGTATTGGGAATCAAATAATGTAAATGTATTGAGACCATTCATTATGAAATTGTCCAATGATAAAAACTACGCCGATGTTTTAAATTTTAAAGACTTTGTAGTAGCTGACTCAGCTTACTTTTTAATGGCGGTAATTGCTGATTGTGCTGTAAAATTAAGAGATACTGTTACTGCCAAATGGATTTATGACGATTTCAAAATTAGAATGACGAAGGAATACGCCAGAGGAAGATACAGTCTTGACTTAGGATCTGTGACGTATATGTTGGATTTTAATAGCGTTTCAAAAATTGCTGATTTCTATTCTGAATCTGACCCAGAATACGCCTGTGAACTGTATGAAGGAATTGTGCTTGGAATGTCTCATTCAAATCATGATCATTCGATGATTGAATCCAATTTGAACAAACTAGTCGCTTATTCGGATGAAGAAAAAGTGAAAAAACTTCGGTTTCAAATTGCTGATATTGAGAAGCAGAAAGAGATTGTCTTATCGGAAGCCAAAAGTAAAAGTCAACTTTGCGAATAACAATTCAATAGGATTGTATCGAATTATTAAATTTTCAAGCCTTGAATTCTTACTTTACACTCTCAAAACAGACGAATTCATTCAACGAGTTGCATTGATTAGATGAGAATTAAAAAGAAACAATTTTGGATTAAATTAGGGAAGAATGCCGTAAGAGCTTCAGAAGCATTCATGGCGTTTCTTTTTTTCTACCTCGTTGTTGCGCTTTACGGAGCAGCAATTTCTGTTGGCGAAATCCATAAAGAAGGTGACATTGATATTTATGTTCGATCCAACGGAATTCACACGGATCTTTGCATGCCAGTTCACAGCGGTATTATAAATTGGAATAAATTCATTCCGACAGAACCCTACGGCGAAAGTGGAATCCATGAATTTATAGCAATCGGGTGGGGCGACAAAGGATTCTTTCTTGACACTCCAACTTGGGCAGATTTAAAGGTATCAACCGCGTTGAATGCAGCGTTTCTCCCAAGCGCAACAGCGATGCATGTGATGTATTGTGAAGAACCTAAAAAAGGAATGAACGATGATGGATATACAAGGATAAAAGTTCACCTTTCAAAGAAGCAGTATAAACTCCTCGTTAGATATGTGAAAAGTACCTTCCGAAAATCAAAAGGAAAAGTCGATTTAATTGCAAACAAAGGATACTCTGAAGCCGACAATTTTTACGAAGCGAATGATTCGTACCACATGTATAGAACCTGTAATATTTGGACAAATGATGCATTGAAAGCTGCAAATATTAGAACCGGTTTGTTCGCGCTTTTCCCGAATGGAATCCTCAATCACCTTGAGTAATTCCACAACCTCCAGTTTTATTTTCTAATTTTAGTCCCAATTCAAACGCCCAATTGTGTTTGCGTCCTTCCTTAATTACTACTACCATGAAAAAAATAATCGCGTTTTTTATCCTTGCTACGGCACTATCTGGCTGCGGAGATTCTGAAATCAATACAGATGCATTTTGTGACGGCGAAGTCCTAATTCCTTTTCAAAAAAAGGTTGGAAAAGACTGGGGGTTCATGAACATGAAAGGCGAGGTTATTGTGAAGCCCGAATTTGATCAACAACCTTCTTTCGGTGTGAATGGAATCGCACTCGTTCAAGATTTTGACCTTGCAGAGCACAAGACAGAGTACCATTTTGTGAAAATTACAGGCGGTAAGGTGAAGGAGTCTTGGCACAAATGGGATCTCGCAGGAGAATTCCACGATGGATTGGCACCTGTACGAAAAGAGAACATGCAAGTTCAATTCATCAACGAAAATTTCAAAGTAGTTTTTACCGCAAAAGCCGAAGAGGTAGCTTACTTTAACGAAGGCTTGGCAGCATTTAAAAACAAAGAAGGCAAATGGGGGTTTCTAAACAAAAAAGGAAAAGTAGCAATCAAGGCAAAGTACGATTTTGTTAGAAGTGGCTTCATAAATGGAAATGCGATTGTTGGGTCGGATAAAAACGATGAGCGCACATTTAAAATCATTAATAAATCAGGGAAAACTGTTCTAAACCTCAAAGACAAATACGACAATGTAATCTCCATCTCGGAAGATTTAATTAAAGTAGAGGAGAACGGGTACGGATTTATTGACTTGGAAGGAAAGAAAGTAATCCCCACGGATAGTGACTGGGATGCTGTCACCGATTTCATGAATGGTTATGCTTCCTTTTTAGAAAATGGAGAATGGGGATTGGTCAATACAGAAGGAGTGCGCCATTTCAATGCCAAATTCAAAAATCCAGTCGATGTTTTTAGCGATATGTTTTGGTACAGAGATGATGGAAAATGGGGCGTTATGAACTTGGGCGGTGAGGAAGTGATCCGACCGCAATTTAGATCTGATATCACACCGTATCCATTTTTCTGCGAAACTTCAATTGTTGGCGACGGTCGAAACGACATAATCTTTATCAATCGAGAAGGAGTTGAAATAGGATTGACTGAATACGACCGAGTGGCTCAGTTGGATTATAAGTACGTAACAACACAGCCATGGAATGAAACGTTCGAGTCGGACTTGTTTGAACCTTCTACTTTCATTGACTTGATAAGCACAACGTGGCTGGATAATTCCAACGCAATGTCATTTTTGAAAGGATTGGAAATAGAGAAAGAAGAAGTTTGGAATGATGAAGATCAATCATACGATTACAGATCTAGTTCAGAGAATCGCTATTTCGGACGGGGTTCAAAAACCTTTGAATTTGATTTGTATGCAAGAAATGAATCGATTCTAAACAATTCTGAAAGAATAGAAATAAACTTACCCGGTGTATCTGATGAAAAGGATTACATGAGAGATTACGAAGACCTAGAGGCAAGAAGAGAGATTGATCCTTTTGGAATTGATCGTGAAGAAGAATACAACCCATACACGAATAGAATCAACCGTTTTGGATTGGCCGAAGAAAAAGTGGATAGTAAATACCCGCTAGATGCCCAAGTTGGAATTGAAAGTGTCAATGTTCGTTTGTATTTCGATGACTATTTAGGTATTTCTGATCCAGAAGATGTTAATGAAGACGACTATTATTTTTATGGTCGCACAGAAACAAAAGAATTGGATTGGAATAAAGAGGCGAAGATTTCAGCAATGTACATCACGATCGCTTTGGAAGGAAAGGGATATGGTAAAGCGGAAATGCTTGCAGCAGCCCTCGGTAAAAAATGGAAGTCTGAGATCACCGAAGTTAAAACGGAATCGAAAACGGAAAAGATTTATTTTATAGAAGGAAAAACTCGGAGCGGTAACTTAATCATTCAAAATAGTGGCAAAGGAATCGTAACAATGGAAATAAATTTTGACCGCGAAAAAGAATAAAATTCAACGCTTGAAAAGAATAAGTATAAGTGTCCTTACAATATGTTGAGGGCACTTTTTTTGTTCAATAATTATCTCTAGTTGAGGTAGTTGTTGATAAGGCTACGCAACAGATTAACTATAGTGTAATTATAGATATGCAAAGAGATGTGCCGTCTGTTTTGCAACATGTGCGTTAATTCCGTAAGTACAATTACTGGAAATTGCGATTAAGCATAAATTCCATGATTTCTTTTACTAGATTCACAATTGTATTAATTCTCTACTTTACGAAACTTGAAATCTGGATATCCATCCTTTTTTCGAAAATTCCGTCACTTAGAGTCTGCTATAAACTAATGTGAGTTAACCACTTATGAGTATAAATCCAATGAATATTGACAGGAAACGATCCGCACTGGATTACCTAACATCTCAGATAGATGTCTGGAATAGAACTGCCAATAAGAAAAAAAAGACAATCAGCGTATGGAGAAGGCGTGTCTTCTTTTTAGTGCTTTTCGGAACTGTGTGTGGACTTTTAAGTCAGCAACTATCAACTTTAGAAGGAGCAGAACATATTGGCTCTCTGGATATTCATGAGATACTAGCCATTTTAAGTGCTATTTCAATAGCGCTGTCTTCATTTGCGGGAACCCAGATTTTGTCAAGCGAATTGGAGAAAAACCAAATTAAAGCGCGCGCAGCTTCGGAAGGATTAAAAGTTCAAGCCTATTTGTATTTAATGGAAGCTTCTCCTTACGCAGGAAAGAATAAGGAAAAAGTCCTCTACGAAAGGATCGAACGAATTATGAAGGAGGTTGCGAATTCAACGCCTGATTTGGAAATCGTACATAACAAGAAATTATTAGCGTATAAGCTTAAAAATGCAATTTCATTCGGACGACTTAGCCGAGAAAGTAAGAAGGAGGTTTGGAAACAAACCTTTGATATCAATATGACTTTTCAAGAATACATTCAAGAACGCGTCGAAGGTCAAATCAATGGTTATTATTTGAAAAAGGCAGCTCAATTTCAAAAGTACCTTAACCGAGGGAATTCATGGGCCTTGATCTTTGGTTTTATGGGAGTTGCCGTTGGAGCTGTTGCAGCCTCTTACAATTCAGGGATCTCCATGTGGATTGCCTTTTTGACTACAGCAACGGCGTCTATTGGTTCTTACCTCGCTTCAAATAGATATGAATACTTGATGCTTTCGTATGTGTCAACAGCCAGTCAATTGGAGTTGATTGCAGCAAAATATAAAAGCATGGAATCCGCAACGTCAAAGGCTCAGAAGAAATTTGTTGCAGAGACAGAATCTATTTTTGCAATGGAACACAACGCTTGGATCACAGAAAGCTCAAATACTATCGATGGGGAAGAGGACGACGATGAGGAAGATGAATCGTTTAATGATACTAATTTTGAATAAAGTTTAGGATTATGAAAGTATATATAGGAGGAATCGGAATGGAATCTAACTGGAGAACTGAATTCGAAGAGTTAACGAAGTCCGCAAGTCTAGAGATCAAAGAAGGAAATCCTGGCGATAAAGCTGAGTGTGATTACTTATTGTACGTGATCACGCCAAAAATGAAAAATGTGGAAGCCATTATAAATGTGGTGAACGATTCAAATTTACAAAAAGGCAGAACTGTATTTTGTACAATTGAAGCTGAAGGTGAAAGTCATTTTACATCACACCAAGAGAAATCCTTGGTGGCTACAGGTAAAATGGTTGAGCTTAACGGAGGAAAGTACTTCACTGGCTTAAAAGATACTGCACGCTATATAACAAGCGGAGTGAATTAATTAACTATTGAAATGTCTGAATTGAACGAACCAAATACTGATTTACCCGAAGATGATGCCTCCAAAAATACGGGTGATGATTTCAATTCAGGGATCATTCGAAAAACCGAATATTTCGACCTCTTTATCTCTTACAAACGCGATAACGGTGGAGACCATGGACAAAAACTGGCCGAGGAACTCTACGAGAAATTAACGGCAGATGGATATAAAATTTGGCTAGATAATCAAGAAATTGGGTATTCCAGTAATTTTGAACAACGAATTGAAGAAGCAATAATCCATTCCAAAAAATTTGTTGCAATTCTAGGCCCAGCATGGGTGGAATCACCGAATTGCCGCTATGAATTTCAAAAAGCGGTAGGATTTGAGAAGAGAATCATTCCCATTTATTACCAAGATTTCAGATCATTACTCACCCAGAAAAAAGATGAAGGTGCCCTGACAGAACATGAATGGACACGAATTGATAAACCACAAGAAGTTCATTTCGGTGATAAGAAAAACTTTGGCAAGGCATACAAGGCACTGAAGGCGCTGTGTGACTTGAAAGATGAAATAACTACGCAACACACGCGAATTCTTTGTGAAAGCTATTATTGGGAGAAGTACAACAAGCCAAAGAGTATGTTGGTTTTTGGAAGTTTGCTTTCAAGGATTAGACTTTTAAGGACAAAATGCAATAGTGATGACGAATTGCCTGATTTCACACCGACACAGAGTGATTTTATTGATGCTTCTCAAAAATTTGTATCCACCGAAGTATCAAACAAACGAAAGGTGTTTATTTCCTTTCAGCCGAGTGAATATGCATTCGCTTCAGAATTGAATACGGAACTTCGTTTAAATAATATTACCACATGGTTTGATGAAGTACTTGAAAAGAGTGAAAGTAATTCTTCTTTTATAGAACCTATTCTCAACTGTGAAAACGTATTGGACGTGGCATCGATGGATTCGTCCAATGATGATGATTTACGTGTAGCTTTTGCAAGATCAAACAGCAAGAGAGTGTTGCGTGTAACTGATTCGCAGACAGTTCTCGCTGAATACAAAGAAAAAGGGGAGAAAAATATTTACTTCTGGAACGAAAATGTAAGCATTGATAAGCTGATTACCACGATAAACGGTGATCAAGTGTACAATAGAGCGCATTCAAGTTTACTTGGACTCGCTTTTGATTGGGAAAAAGCTGAAAAGAATACAAATAAGTTATTGCCCTCCAAAGAAGCGAATGCAATGCAGGTCTGGTATCAAGCAGCGGAAAAGGCAGGTACTGAGCCTCAACCAAACTTGGCAATGATCAATTTTGTTGAACGGAGTTTGACTCATGCCGAGACAGTTCGGAAGCGAAGAAGGCTATTGATTTGGTCGATCGTCGTCGGAATAGTGATTCTAATTGCACTCGGTTTTACGGCTCTTTACTTGAAGAGTAGTGCAGATTTTGCTGAGAATCAAACGAGAGAGGCAAATAACAAAAAAGCCGAAGCTGAAAGATTCAGCGAAAAATCAAGAATAGAAGCAGCAAGAGCCGATAGTTTGGCCGTTGTTGCAATTGAAAAAGCCGAAGTAGCCAAGGCGGAAGCAGTTTCTGCAGGTTTGTTGGCTGAAATAGCTAAAGCTGATGCGAACTCTGCGATGGCAAGTGCGCAAAGTGCAAAAAGAGAAGCTGCCGAGGAAAAACGTTTGGCAGCAATATCAAAAGCTCAGGCTGACAGTTCTGCTGAGCTTGCTAGATTGGCAGATTCTAATGCTGAAAAAGCAAACAAAAAAGCAGAAGACGCCAAAAAAGAATTGGCCATTACAACTTTAAAAACAAATGCTGCAAAATTGTCTTTTGAAGCTTTCGAGTTAACCTTGGATGGTAAATATGATGCTGCCGAAGAAAGAGCTGATGCTGCTGTTCTTTTATACAACGAAATTGAAGGAGGGAACTTTGAAACGGATGTGCTGTACAACACATATTATTCAGTCTTGACTAAAAAGAAGGAAACGGATTTGAATTCGAGTGAATCTAGATTTACAAATGAAACTTCATTCACGCCAGATTCAATTGTGTTGGATGATTGTCACTATGCAACGGAAGAAGATTTCAGCTGGGATATCGTGAAAAAAAATGGATTAAAAGGTAAGGATACTTCAATTGTCTATTCATTGGTCTACTCAAAAGATCTCAAAACAGGAGCGTTGGGAGCAAAAAACGGAAAAATTTATTTGTTTCATTCTGCCAATAATACCATTTTCGATACTATTTCTGTTGGTACGTACAGGGTGACTTCCATGGGATTTAATGAACAAGGGTCACAATTGGTAGCGAGTACCGTAAATGATATGTTTGCGATTATTCCATTGCTTAAATTAAGCGGAAAAAGAGATCCTTCAAAGCAAATTTTAAGAAGAGAAACTTTTGCCAGGATAGAAGAAATAGAATATTTAAATGAAAATACAATTCGAGCAATTGGAGCCATAGGCAAAGTCAAAGGTGAAGATAAAAAGAAGTATATGCTTTATCCAGCGACGGTGAAAAAAATAACTGAAATTCTTAAATAGTATGAATACATATAAATACTTGATAGTTCTATTGGTTGCACTTTGCTTCTCTAATTCAACCTACGCTCAGAATTTTGTGTATGGTAAGGTTGTGGATGAAGGGAATCAAGCAATGATTAGTGCAGAAGTATATTGGAAGACTCGAATTGAAACGGACAGAAATAAGAAACTTACTGGGGCAGATGGAACCTTTAAAATAGAGCTGCCAAAAGGCAGAGATACAACACTAGTAATTAAATTTCCAGGTTACGAAGAAGTGGTTAAAAACCTGTCAGCAGCTGAATACAATGAGTTTATTCTCATTGAAATGAAAAAGAAAGGTGTTACATCTGTAACTGCCTCACGTTGGGAGCAGTCTGTTTATGACGTTCCGGCATCAACTGTTATTATCACAAGACAAGAAATAGCCCAAAACGGTTACATGACCCTTCAAGAAATTCTTGAAAATGTTCCTGGATTGTTTACGATAGATCATCGGACTGAAAATGGAATTTCAATAGGCGTTAGAGGATTTTGGTCGGACGTTAATCGCAACGTAATGATCCAAGTGAATGGTGTGAATATGGTTTCTGAAAGGCGAAACTATTATTCATTCGAGGCAATTAATATGGCGATTGAGGCAATTGAGAAAATAGAGATTGTACGCGGACCCATGAATGTTATCTATGGTGCTGGTGCATTTTTTGGTGTAATTAACATTATTACAAAAGACAATCAAAACCAGGACAACGGTATAATAGCTACCGGTTTCGGTCTTCAAAGTAAAAACAACGATGCTGTTTTGGGAGGGTTTAGGTATTCTGGTTCTGACTTTTCCATTATACAGAAAAACTTCATCCGCTACGCCGGTGGAGGAGAAGGGTTGAACTTTTCATTTAATGCAATGACTTATCGACGCGATGGAGTTGGGGAGCTTTTTAGTGATATGATCAAGTCCGATTATACTGACCCCACTCCCGGCTATCCGAATTGGGTAACTGGGGAGACTTTGAAGAAAGACACTATTCTGCCAGATCGTTGGTCAAAGAAACACCAAGCATTAAATGTTTCAGCGAGTTATAAGGGCTTTTTTGTAGATGTTAACTTTGCGGCTACCAATTTAGGTCATAGTGCTTGGAATTCCCCAGGACCAGGAGCTAGAAATGATTTAAAATACAAGACTGGAAATTATCAATTTGGTTACACTGGAAGTACAAGGAGTGACCGATTTAGTTACCAAGCAAAAGTCGCTTACATGAAAACAAATAGTGAAGGAGAATACAAGTATTATGACGACAGCCTTTTTTCATTTGGCGAGGATCGAGCTTCTACTGTTCGAACTGAAGTAAACACCAGAACGAGTCTTAAAAAATCGGATGATCCAGCTGATCTACAAATTGATCTCCTAACCGGCCTTTATTTTAGCAGAAATTTAGAGAATAATTCTTACTATAACTTACCTGAGATTAAAAATAGAAACTGGTATACAGGATTAGCGCCAGATTCACATGTTGATACGAAGGCCGCCTACTTGCAAACCGAGGTAAAGTATGAGAATTGGATCATCGTTGGAGGGGTTCGTTTGGAACACGAAATGGGGTATGATATCTTGGACTTTAAAAACTCTGAATTTAAGGACTCGATCAATGAATTTGAATTGGGGGGAGCCCCATCCGATACAGATAATTTTATTTCCAGTAGCGTTAGGCGCCATAAACCTGGGGCTCCTAAACCTCGATTTGCTCCAAGGTTAGCAGTCATTTATAAAATACCGTCTAGTGAGAAAGGGGTGAGTCATTACTTCAAAGGAATGTATGGATTGGCTTACAGAGAGCCCAACCCAGTCCTAAATGCATTTGATATTATGAGGAGTAATTACGATAACGAAAATGGTGGGCCGAATGTAGATACAAATTGGGTGCATTTGGACTATTTGAAAGCTGAAAAGGTATCAACTTATGAACTTGGTTACACTTTGGTTAATGAAGCTGTCGGAATGGAAGTTAATGCCAACTTCTTTTTGAATGATTTGGAGGACCTTCTTGCAAGAGAAACTCATAAAAATGGTAAAGGTGAGTTCATAGGTGTCAGTAAAAATTCTGGAAAAATGCGAACATATGGTGTTGAACTAATAGCGAAAAGAAGGTTTTCCATCCCATTGAAAAACGAGAAGAAAATAGGTTTGAATACTAATTTAAGTATTAGCTATCAAGAAACTAAGACTCGGTTTAATGAAGATAATGATAATGGTGAAGAAGCTAAAGATTTTGTACCTAGAAAGGTGTCATTTTCTCCTCAACTTTTAGGGACTGTAAATGTTATTGCAATCTATGATCGATTTAGTTTGGGGATAGGGGGGAATTATGTAGGTGAAATGAATGCCTTTTATAGCGACTCAAAAGTGGATGATAATGGTGTTCTGGACCCAGGGTATATTGGCGATTCGACTGCTGGATATTTTAGATTGTCAATGAACGTTAGGTTCGATAATATCCGTTTTTTCGATGAATTAAGAGGTGGTTTCTATTTCAATTTTAAGGTGTCCAATTTACTTAACAAACAATATAAGTATCCAACATACTCTTCTGTTGCTTGGGCTCAGAGAGGAATTCTAGGAAGGTCCCGTCAGTTCTTAATTTCTATTGGTTATGAATTTTAAGCAACTATAGATTTTATAGCATACAATGAATTCCAAATCAACCAAACTCACTCCCAATCAACAAGCAATTTGGCTCGAAGCCAAACTGCATGAAAATAAGCCTATTTTCAACATTGGTACGTATGCCCAAATAAACGGCATCCTTGATAAGGAAATTCTCGAAAAATCTATTCAATGTGTTATTTCTGATAATGACGCACTCCGTTTGCGAATTGGAGCCTTTTCCATAAAAGCAGAACAATTTTTTGATGATCAAAGGGATTTTAATCTGGAAACGGTCATGTTCAATTCAGTTGAATCAGCTACCAAATGGATGAACGAGGATTTTACATCAAGTATTGAAATTAATGATAATCCCCTTTATTCAATTTCCTTGGTTATTGCAGGATCTCACTCTTTTCTGTATTTCAAACACCATCACATATTTATTGATGGCTGGTCAAGAGCTCTATTGCTTCAAAAAATTGCTCAAAACTACAATGCAATTCTTTCATCGACTGTTGTCGATACAAAAAGCAGCTTTAAAAGCTACGTTGAATCAATTGTTAACTCACGAAATGATCTAGATCAGAGTCTCGAATTCTGGGAGAAAGAATTTAGTGATGTTGACCGCCTTTCGACGTTTTCAAAGAAAAATGCCAGCCTTCAATTTGCACCAAGTAAGCGCAAGCGATTCATTTTTTCGAAAGATCGATTTGACAAAATTAAATTCGATGGAAAGCAAGATTCTAAAGCCAAGTTTTATTTCCTTCTGGCTTCATTGTATGTGACATTAAGTCGTTCCACAGGAAATGAAGAAATTACAATTGGGGTTCCTTTATTGAATCGTTTCAGCGAAACTGAAAAATTAACGATTGGCTACTTTGTAGGACTTATTCCACTTCGATTGAAATTTTCATCAAACGCGTCGTTCTCGGAAATTGTGAGCGGCATACAATCCAAAATGAGATCAACAGTATCTTATCGGAATGTGGCTATTCATGAAATCAACAAATCTGTTGGGGTGAACTTTAGCAATTCGACTCAATTATTTGATGTTGTGTTTTCCTTTGAGCCGCACAATCATGACTGCAAATTCGGTGAACTTGAGGTCATTCATTCAGGAACGTTTTCTAGTGATTTCGAGCAAAACCCTCTCGTGATTCATGTTCAGGATTTCAATAAAAAGGATGCTGTTAATTTTGAGTTCGATCACAATCTTAATTATTTGGATGACACTGAAGTTGAGGAATTTATCCAACGTTTTGATCAGGCCGTTTCATCCTTCAGTTTAAATCCTGAAACAAGATTATCTGATGTTTCAATACTTCTTCCGATAGAACAGGATTTGTTAAGAGAATTTGGAACTGGAATTCAAGAAGAACCAACTCGATTATCATTGATCGAACAAATTGAATTGAAAGCCAAGCAATATCCCGATCGAACTATTTTACGCGATGAAAGCGCATCGGTAACTTATATAGAGCTCATTAATCAAGCACGTCAAATAGCTGGGAATCTCATTTCTAAAGGAATTCAGCCCGGCGAATGTGTTGGAATTATCGTTCCAAGAAACATAAATACAGTGATTTCTGTTGTGGGTGTCTTAATGAGTGGAGCTCGCTACGTTCCTATTGATCCTGAAATTCCAGATGATCGTTTGAACTATATGATTGAGATAGCGAACATAAAAGTTCTCGTTTACGATAGTCGCGTTACACGACGGTTGAGCTCATCGCAATTGGAAAACTTAGATTTAGCGCATTTGAAAGTTATTTCTGATTTTGATTTACCGAAAGTGCCCTTCAATCACCCAGCTTACATAATATTCACTTCTGGAACAACAGGGAAACCAAAAGGGGTATGTATCAATCAGGATTCGGTTTCGAACTTGATTCAATTCTTAAAAGGCGAAGTATACGCTCCCTATGGTGAGCACTTGAAATTGGCTCATATATCATCTTTCAATTTTGATCAATCCGGGCAACACATGTTTGCTAGCTTAATTCTTGGGCATGAATTAGTGATCTTTCCTGAAGATGCAAGAATAGATGGTAAGCTTCTGTTGAAATACCTTACCGACTTTCAAATTGATGTTTGTGACGGGATCCCAACGCAATTGAGTTCAATGCTTATGCGGGAGCCAAAAATGCCAGAGAATTTTAATGTAAAACATTTCATTATTGGAGGGGAAGCCTTTACAACTGAATTGGCGCGATTACTTTTTAAATGGAGTAATGGAAGAGGTCTAGGCGTTACAAATGCATACGGACCAACGGAAAGTACCGTGTTCTCAATGCATTATACCTTCAACGCTTCCAACTATGAACAGTTCCATGACATTGCCATTGGAGCTCCAATTCGGAATACTACGATTTGGATTCTTGATAAGAATGGTCTCCTTCTTCCTCCTGGAGTTAAAGGCGAATTATGTATCGGAGGAGCAGGGGTAGCAACGGGGTATATTAACCAAGATAATTTAACCAAAGACAAATTTAAATACAACGAAAACCTCAAAGAACGTTTATATCATACTGGAGATGTGGCACATTGGAATGAAAATGGTGAGCTATTCTATCATGGCCGATCCGATAATCAAGTTAAAATTAAAGGGTACAGAGTTGAGTTATCAGAAATTGAATATTGGTTAAATCAGATTGATTTCGTTGAACAATCTATTGCTTTAATAAAAAATCAAGGCAAGCAAAAGAAAATAATTGGATATGTCCAATCGAAAAGGGAAATAAAAGAGAGCGAAATTAAAAATGAGCTATCGAGATATTTACCTTCTTATATGATTCCTCATTCTATTGAATTCATGAAAGCTTTTCCGCTTACAGTTACCGGGAAAATCGATAGAAACTTATTGCTGCTTTCTGAAACAATTGGGAATGAGGTAGAGCATTATCCTCAAACGGAAACCGAGCGAATACTCGCAGGGATCATGAGCGAAGTTTTAGAATTGGAAACTATTGATGCTGAAGCTAGCTTTTTCTTGCAAGGTGGAGACTCACTCGGTTTGGTATTTCTATTGGTGAAAATTGAAGAAGCATTCAATATATCCATTTCAATGAGTGATTTTGGGTCTATGAATTCAGTTCGGAACATTGCCAAGTTTATCGACTCAGAAGTTAAGATCAATGATTTGACCATATCTTTGGAAGAAGAACTGTATGATTTGAATGTTCTATCCAACGATGAAAGTTCTGTTAAAACCGAGAAAGAGTTTAAGGCGTTTATTACGGGAGGTACTGGATTTGTTGGTGCTTTTTTAATTGATGAGTCGTTAAGGAAGTTCGACAGCGTAATTTGCCTAGTTAGAGCTGATTCTCACCAGATGGCCAAGCAAAAATTGAAAGAAACCTTTGCGCAATACCATTTGAATCGTATTGATTGGAATCGAATTGAAATAGTGGTTGGTGATTTAAGCAAAGACATGCTAGGTCTTTCAATTGAGAATTGGAAAGCCGTATCAGAAGTGGATCACATTTATCATTGTGGAGCGATGGTTAACTTTATGAAGGATTTCGAAACGCTGAAGATATCCAATGTTTTTTCGACCTATAACATGTTGAAATTGTGCAGGGTTGGGAATAGGAAGGTGTTTAACTTTGTTTCTACTAAAGGCGTTTTCTCCGGTGAATCGAAGAAATGTCTCGAGAATGATTCCTTGGAAGGTGAAATCCATTACAATAAAGATGGCTATGAATCAACAAAATGGCTTGCGGATGTTTTAACGAGTAGAGCCAGGTCTTTTGGAATTAGCTGTAATATTTTTCGGTTGGGCAGAATTACCGGTGAAAGCCAAATGGGAATTTCGCGTTATGACGATTTCTTTCATCGATTTATTGAAGGGTGTATTCAAGTCAATTGTTTTCCTGAAGATTTATTGGAGTTACCCACAGATCTTACGCCCGTTGATATTTCTGCTCAAGCCATAATTCGGTTATCCTTGAAAATGGAGACTTCAAATTATCATATTTCAAATAATAATTTAGTTCCTTACAAGGATATAATAAAAGAATGTGAAAATGAAGGTGAGCCAATGGGAACAGAGCCCTACGAAGAATGGTTGGCAAAGGTTGAGGCTTTAAATAGAATGGATCAGAACAATCCGTTTTTTTTAATTACGCCTATATTGAAACAGAAAGCGTGGTTTAACGTACAAAGTAACATCTTAGATAGTAATTTTACCGTCGATAAGATGAATGAAGAAGGCTTACAATGGATAAACGGAGAAACCCTTTTAAAAATTTATATAGCCAATTCTGTGCAGAGAGTGAGGAGTAAGTTAAATTCAATTTAAGGAATGAAGGTATTTTTAGGTGGTACGGTTAATGGATCTAAATGGCGCGACGTCATGAAGGAGAAGTTGATCATTGATTATTTTGATCCTGTTGTAGATGATTGGAATGACGCTGCCTATGAGCGCGAACTTTCTGAAAGGAGATTTTGTAATTACTTGCTTTATGTACTTACTCCAAAAATGACCGGATACTATGCTGTCGCTGAGGTTACGGATGACTCTTTTCATAGGCCAGATAGAACGATTTATTGTTATTTAAAAGAAGATGACGGTGAGTCCTTTTCTGAAGAACAAATCCAATCATTTGAACAACTAGGAGAAACGGTTAAAAAGAATGGTGGGACTTGGTTAGCAAACTTGGATGAAATTACTGAATTTTTAAATTCTTCAAAAAAAAAAGCACTAACTGAAGAAACGTATTATGATGGCTTCATGTCATTTGGTCGTCAGGAAAGTTATGGCTTTGCCCACGCAATTACGAATCGATTAAATGAATCAGGATTCAATATTTTTGTCGATTTAAATGACATACCACTAATCATTGATAATGAGGAATACATTTATTCCAATATTCTAAAATCAGATAATTTCATTTACGTAATTTCTTCAAATGCTATTCGATCAGAGTATTGTAAGAAGGAATTGGACTTTGCAATTAAAAACAATAAACGAATTATCCCTGTTCGCCATGGGGAATTGAGCAAAAACAATGCGGATCTCGATTCCATTGTCGCCAAGAAAAAGATTATTGAACCAAAAAAAAATGAAGATCCGGTTACTTCTGTTTTCGAAAGTATCAAAGAGAAATTTGAGATAGATAGAGATTATGTTCGTAAACACACACTGTATCTAATTGATGCCAAGAATTGGAGATATAATGGAGAAAGCCAATCTGACTTGTTGTTCGGTACCAGCAGAAAAAATGCCATTGAATGGCTAAAGGCCTCAAGCTCCGAACAGGTTCCTTTGAAGGATCAAATTGACTTTGTTGAAGCTTCAAAAAAGCTATCTCTTCTTATGCTGCCATTGCTTTGGTTAAATAAAAAAACGAAGAAGATGACAAGCCACAGGTGGTTTGATAAAATTACTCTTGTCGTGTCTCTAGGGAATCCTGTTGCCATGGCTGACCAGCTAAGAGTTCTCATCTTTTCAGATAATCCAGCGAGGTATGAAGGAGTTTCTATTCCAATGTGGATAATCTTTATCGTGCTTCAATTTTCATTTATGTTCGTAGGGATAAAGACGAAAAATTTGGGAGTTTTTGTAAGTATGATATTAAGTATGATTATCTGTGCAATAGTGATAGGTATGGTTTTGAGCAATACCTAACTAGAATATATTGTGCTCCTAAAAGGCTTGCCTTGCAACAATTGCGCAATTCAAATAGGGTACATGTGCGTGAATTCGTTTTAGGGCCTTCAAAAGACTGTTTCTTTTTGTATTTTCATACCATTAACTACTGCTGAAAACCAGTTCAATAACTATTACTGAAAGAAAAGAAGACCCCTCGATGTCAAAGAAACCAGTATCAAATAATGATGATTCTGCCAATAGCGGCAACGGTGGTGAAGGAGATTCATTGGCGAATAAAGAATCTTGGGAATCTTTTAATTCTGGAATCATTGGTAAAACAGATCATTTTGACTTGTTCATTTCTTATAAAAGGGACAATGGGGGAGATCACGGTCAGAAATTAGCAGAAGAACTTTACGAGAAGCTAACCGCAGATGGTTATAAGGTTTGGTTGGACAATGTAGAGATCGGTTATTCTACCAATTTCGAAAAAAGGATCGAAGAAGCAATTGTACATTCTAAAAAGTTTGTCTGCATACTTGGTCCTAGTTGGGTAAATTCTCCGAATTGTCGGTACGAATTTCAGAAAGCCGTTGAACTTGAGAAAAGAATAATTCCAATTAATTATCAAGATTTTAGAACACTCCTAAAAGAGAAGAAGGAGGAAGAATTGATAACGCAACACGAATGGATTCGGATAGACAAGCCGCAAGAAGTAGATTTTCAAACGAAAGAAAAATTCGCTAAATCCTATGGAGTGCTGAAGTCCATATTGGATTTAAAAGATAAAATAACAGAAAGACACAATAGAATCTTATGTGATGCTTATTACTGGGAAATGTACGACAAGCCCAAGAGTATGCTTTTGGATGGCGCGGAACTTTCCAAAGTAAAATCATTACGGTCTAAGTGCAACAACGATGAAGAATCTCCTTCTTTTTCACCTATACAGGATCAATATATTGAGGCATCAGAAACTTTTGTGAAGAAAGAGATTTCCAACAAGCGCAAAGTATTCTTGTCTTTTGATATGCATGAAGCTAAATACGCTTCTGAGTTAGACATGGAATTGCGATTGCATAATATTTCAACCTGGAACGATATAGATTTAGCTGGAGAAAAAAAGGACGATTCATTTATTGAACCCATTCTCAATTGCGAAAACGTAATTGATATTGTTACCGATTTAGGAGAAGTAGAAGAAGACCATCGGGTTTCATTCGCAAGATCAAACAATAAACCGGTTATCCGAATTACAAATTCAATTGAAATTCAGAATGAGCATAAAGAAAGAGGCGTTAAAAATGTCTACTACTGGGATGAACACAGTAGTATTGATGCGCTTATAGCGACTATCAACGGAGATAAAGTCTACAATGCTAAACATGCAAAGCTTTTAGGGCTGGCCTATGAGTGGATGAGGCAGGACAAGAGCGACTCTAAATTATTGTCGTATTCTGAAGCGAATTCCATGCAAGAATGGTATCAAGAGGCGGATAAATTAGGGACTGAGCCACAGCCGAATGCAGATATGATTGGCTTTGTGGAAAGGAGCGTTTCCCACGCAGTGATTCTGCGCAAGAAAAAAAAATTGATCCTTTGGTCTACGATTGTAGGCTTACTTTTCTTAGTGGTTTCAGTTTTTCTTGTTTTTTACTTTAACAAGATAGGGACTGATGCAATTGAAAAAGCAGATGTTGCCATAGATAGAGTGAGAGAGGCAAAGGTGAGTGAGAAAGCGGCAAAGGTGAGAGAGAATACGGCAAAGGAGAGTGAGGAAGCGGAAAAAAAGAGTAAGGAAGCGGCTGAAGAGGCATCGAAGATATCGAAAGAGAAAGAAGATAGTGCAATAGAAAGAGAGAGAATAGCAACAAAGAAAGAGGCGAGTGCGACGAAAAGTGCTTTGGAGTCTAAGAGAATTGCGGCAAAAGCAATTAAAGATGCAGATTCGGCTGTAGCTCGAGCAGATTCAGCCATAGCGAAAGCAGATACAGCTATTAAATTAGCGGGTAAAATGAAGATAGAAGCTGAAAAAAGTGTCGCATCGGCTCTGAAAGAAGTCGAAAGTATTCTAGAAGATTCTGAAGAAGTAAGATTTAAAGATTTGGCTAGAGTGGCGAGTAAAAAAGCTGAAGATTTTATTTACTCTCAAGAAGACGAAATAGCAAAAAAGTATGCCGACTCTGCTTATTATTATCTGACTGACAGTATTGTAGGATCGGCTCAGACTAAAATTCTGTACAACGTATACTCCGAATTACTTCCTAAAGAATCCTTATTGAGCCCAGAATATAAAAAACGAGGGAAAACAGATTTGGAGCAATTGACAAAAAGGCTAAAAAAAGATCCCGATTTAATGGGGAATCTGTACCCTGCTAAATATGAAGAAATTGATATCTATGGGCGGAAAATAGCTGTGAATCATGGAGCGAATGCATTTCCTTCTAGCACTGTTCGGGCATTGTTCAGAGCAAAAGAAATAGACACAACTCTTGTTACTGCATTGTGCATCGACTCATTAGGTAACAGGTTAGCGATTGGTGATCAAAACGGAACAATTCAAATTTGGGATTTAAAAACTCAAGACTCTTTGGACGCGTATCGAGCGCATTGGTATAGAATTACCTCCCTCTCTTTTTCGCCAACTGGAAAGCAATTGTCGGCAGGTAGTATTGACCAACAATTCAGTTTCGTTGAGTTACAGGAATTTGGTGGGCGTGTCAATGGAGTTCAAGTCTTTAGGCAGAACAATGAATCAACGGTTAATCAAGTCTATTACTGGGGTGACCACACCGTAATTACAGTTAGTTGGGATGAACAGTCCAATGCTTGGGGGACTAATGTTGGAGAATTAAAAGAAGAATTGGAATTAAAATTGGATCAAAAAGAATAACGGATATGGGATTCAAAAAAACTTTGATTGTATTGGCGACCTTCGTTGGAATTGTATTTAGCGGCTTCTCTCAACAGAACAGTGTTTTTGGTAGAGTGGTTGATGAAAAAACAAAATTACCAATCGCAGATGTTTTAATCTACTGGACAACGAACAAGAAAGAACCTGTAAGAACAGATGAAAATGGAACATATAAAATTGATATGCTCAATGAAGTTGAGTTTGAGAACATTAATGCGTTGCACTTTAGAAGTCCTGGAAAGAAGGACAAAACGGTGCAGTTCCGCGAGATAGAATTTGGCGAATGCAATATTGAATTAAGTGATAGTGAGGAAGCCAGTTCAGCTGGCTCACGCTGGAATCAACCCAGAGATGAAATTCCTGCAAGCATTGTCATCATTACCAGGGAAGAAATTGAGGAACAAGGGTATATGACAGTGCAAGAAGTTCTTGAAAATGTTCCAGGTATGTTTGTAACCGAAGACCGATCCATATTTGACGCATCAATAGGTGTTCGAGGGTTTTGGGGTGTAGATAACAAATCAGTCATGATTCAAGTCAACGGCGTGAGCATGCTTACTGGAATTTTCAATAGTTTTCACCTTTCTGAAATTAATGTTTCTGTTGAAGCAATTGATAAAATTGAAATCGTTCGTGGTCCAATGTCTGTAAACTATGGAACAGGAGCCGTTTTTGGAGTCATTAACATCATAACATCTGCGGTAACTGATGGAGTTTCTGGATCGATTTCAGGAAGTTATGGAACGCAAGATTCACATCGATTGTCCGGTAGGTATGGAGTGAAAACAGATGATTTGAATTTGTCTCTTAATTTAATGTCATATTCACGCCAAGGATTTAAAGAGCAATGGAAAGAGATGGTTTCCAATTCGACATTTACCGATTATGATTCCTTATTTGGTGCCGGTACCTCTGTAAATGCTTATTCCCCGGATGATGATATAAATACAGATCGTTATTCGAAAAGCTATCAAGGTGTTAATCTCGCAATTAATTACAAAAACTTTTTTGGACATTTTAACTATGCAAAATCTGATTTTGGATTTAGTGCCGTTCACCCCGGCCCGAACAATCGCAACGCAATGATTTCCAATAGAGGAGTCGGACAAATTGGTTACAATGGAGAGCTTACTAATCTACGATTGAAGTACAATGTAACTGTAAAATACAGCCGTTTATCGTTGAGCCCAGAGTTGCAGTATTTGGAACCAAATTCGCAATCTACCAACTCTTGGGGGAGTTCATCTTTAAGAACGGAACTCAACGCAAACAAAGAGCTGTTTAGGGTGAAGAAGAAAGGGCTGTTCAAAGCAGATTTAACGGTTGGTTTAAGCCACAATAGAAATTTAGAAAACTATCGGAGATATAGTATTTCTGAATCCAATATCGCACATAGATACATTGGATTAAAGCCAGGAACTCATGTCGATAATTTAGCAGGTTTCGCTCAAACGGAATTGATTGCTAATTATAAAAAGTTTGGTTTTCAAGCCCTTGCTGGAGGCCGCGTATTTAAAACACTTGATTACATTACTCAGTTTCAACAAAATGTAGGCTATGACTCTCTGAGCTTTGTAAGTTTCTTTAGTGAGTCGAGTTTTAATTCAGATCGAATTCGATTTGTTCCGCGGTTCGCATTAACGTCTCATTATACCGTTAATAACGGAAGTCAACACTTTCTAAAACTGATGTATGCTCATGCATACAATAGATCAACCGTATTCGAAAATGCAATTCAAGAAAATCCATTTGGCGATTCTTTATCCTATTCCAATCTAAACCCAAAATTGATTAAAACCCTTGAATTAAATTATACTTATGTCTTTAAGAGGCATGAATTCCGATTTAATTTGAATGGCTTTATGAATAATGTCGGCTTCCTTCAAGGTGCTGGTATTCATACCAGCAATAGCTCAACCAACTACGACGCTTCTTTTCAATCGTTGCAATCAAATGGGTTTGAGGTAATCGTCGATAAAGCATTTAAGTTTTCAGTGAATCAAGCGCAAAAAGATTCACTAGAAATCGAAATGAGTATTGGTGGAACGTATCAGGTTAGTAGCAATGATAGCCTTGAGCAAGATGGGCACAATGTTTCATTTTCTCCACAAACTTTAGGTGTTGGGAAACTAGTTGCTCGATATAAAAACTTGAGTCTGGGCGTAGCTGTGAATTATGTTGGAGCAATGAAATCATTTACGTCAAATGGCGTTAGTGAAGGTAGTGAAGACTATGCAAGGATTTCATTAAATCTTAGAATTAAAAATCTTGCAGGCATTCTACCCATTCTCGATGATTTTTATATCAATGCTAAAGTATCCAATTTGCTCGATAAGAAATACTATTATCCAACGTATGTGGATAACGAATGGGCAGATCAAGGATTCCTTGGGCGCGGAAGACAAATTCTCTTCACAGTTGGGTATAAATTTTAAATCTCTCATTCTTGAATCTCGCAGATTTCTATCTTTGCGGTAATCTGTAATTATTATGGGAGAAAACCACCCGCATCAGGACCATTTATTGAAATGTATTTCTTTGGAAATGCGCGAGCAAGAGAACCGATTTAAATTGGATTCTGGATCAGGATTAAAGCAACTCAAGTCCATCGGAGTCGCTTTGCATCCAATTCACGTAACGCGCAAATCGTTTGGTTATGCAGACTATCCAGAGATTGAATTTAGGTTGCCATTCCTTACCGAAACGGCAGCTTTTAAGGGAAGTAGCGCTATCGAATGTTTTCTTGAAGGAGAAGAGTCTATTAAAGGTGTTTTCATCGGCATGGAAGGGAAGAAAGGCGCATTTCGACTTTTTGCACCAGAGTTTCCAGATTGGATCGAAGACAAAGGGGTTGGAATTAAATTGGCTCCAGATCAATACACGAGTGAGTTAATGAAGTCGGCGATTACAGATTTAAATGACAATTCTCGTTTGTTTTCGATGTTCAAGAATATTCATGGAAACGATGCCTTTGGAACTATGACCTCAGGGGAATCAAAATTGACGTTTCAAAACAACGACTTGAATGAAAGTCAAAAGAACGCCGTAGAAGGAATTGTAAATAACGACGACTTAATTATTCTGCACGGACCTCCAGGAACGGGAAAGACAACAACGTTGATTGAAGGGATTCTACAACAAATCAAAGTTGGAAAACGAATTTTAGTTACAGCACCGAGCAATACCGCGGTTGATAATATTGCAAAAGGGCTGGTTGAAAATAAGGTGAATATTTTGAGGGTAGGGAATACGCTTAAAGTAGATGGTATCATATTCCCGTTTACAAGCGAAGGAAAAATGCGCGAATCAAAAGTGCAGAAGGAAATCAAACGTTTGAAAATTCAAGCCGAAGAGTTCCGAAAGATGGCCTTTCAATACAAGCGCAGATTTGGTAAAGAAGAACGCGCTCAAAAATCCTTGCTGTTCAAAGAAGTTAAACGAATTCGAAAAGAAATTCGCGATATCAGAGACCATTTTGATTCTAAATTGTTCGACAAAGCGGATGTTGTTTTGGGAACACCAATCGGATTACGCAACTTTTTAAAGACAGAAGCTGAATTCGATACTTTAGTTATGGATGAGGCGGGGCAGGCCATTGAGCCATTTGCTTGGATTGTGTTTCCATTCGCGAAATCGTGGGTGTTGGCCGGAGATCCATTTCAATTGCCTCCAACAGTTCTTTCAAGAAGTGCGCAAAAAGAAGGCTTTAATATTTCAATATTAGAACGTTGTTTTAAGAATTGCGAAAACATTCATTTTTTGAATACGCAATACAGAATGCGGAAAGCCATTGCCGATTTTTCAAGCAATTATTTCTACAAAGGAGAATTGATTACGCCTGAAGCGCAAAAGAATGTAGGAAGTCATATCACCTTTTTTGATACAGCTGGAACGGGCTTTGAAGAGAAGTCGGGGAAAGACGGCGGAAGCTTAATCAACGAAGGAGAACTTTCGATTCTTGAGAAATTGTTCGAAATGGAAAACATTAATCTTTCCAAAACAGCCTTGATTTCACCTTATGCAGGTCAAGTTCAATTGGCCAAAGATCAATTTTCCAAAGACCTACGAATTAGCACAATCGATAGTTTTCAAGGGCAAGAACGCGATACGGTAGTGATTTCATTGGTGCGTTCCAATTCAGATGCTGTAATTGGTTTCTTGAAAGATTACCGAAGAATGAACGTTGCGATTACAAGAGCAAAAGAGCGTTTGTTTGTGATCGGAGATAGTTCAACGATTGGTCAAGATCCTTTCTATTCTGCATTCTTGGAATACATGGAAGGCCAAGAAGGGTATAGGAGTGCTTGGGAGTTAATGGAATAATCCTGATTCAATCAAACTTTTTCAAGTTCACAATTTCATATTCCTTTTCCGTTTCAAAATCGATTTTAAGTGAATCTTGCTCCTCTGTTTGAATAAATGGAAACCCAGAAATTAACTGTTCTTCTTTCGCTTTATCCTTTGACTTCCAGTATTTTTTAATCTTCGATTGATCTGTTTTCCGAACCGCGACAAGCACAGATAATTCAGTTTCTTCGTAAATCAAAAATTCATTGTCTAGTTTTTTGAGTACTGGCATAGTTCAATATAATTGGTATCTGTGTCTAAGTTCTCCAAAGATACAAAACCCAATTTATGCGACTGCCTCTTTCGAATTTTATACTTTTAACCAAATAATAATACTTCATTGGACCTCATAGCACTTGGATATATAGGCTTGTTTATCGCTTCGTTTTTGGCGGCTACAATTCTCCCGTTTCCTTCTGAATTAACTGTGATAGGAGCATACAGCGCTGGAATGTCAGTTGCTCCCGTTTTAATCATTGCAACAGCGGGCAACTTGCTCGGCGGATTGACCAATTACGCGATAGGGTATTATAGCCATTCTGAATTCATTGTCAAGCGGTTTAAACTCAATCAGAAAAAGATTGACAATTGGGAGGCACGATTTGCAAAGTGGGGGATTTACTTGGGGTTGATTTCTTGGGTCCCTTTTATAGGCGATCCTATGGTTGCAGTTCTCGGCTTTTTCAGGGTCAAATTCATTCCACTAGCCATGATGATGCTAATTGGAAAGTTCGCACGCTATTCTGTACTTACTTGGATTTATTTTAATGTTACGTAAGGCCTATTTAGTCGGGGAAACAGAGACTCTATGGTTGCTTTTCTTAGGTCCACACTCAAATAAGTCATCTAAAAAGAGTATTTTTAAAGGAAGCTAAAACTTAAAACTGTTATAATCAAATTTGGTACAATTAACTTCGTTGATGCGTGTCTCCCTTATTAAAGCCGCATTCAACTGTTCCAGATTGATTTAATTAATTACTCGTACTTATGAAAAAGAAAGTTCTAAACCTTTTCTTTGCCGTGCTTGCGCTTGGTCTAAACTCTTTTGCCCAGGAACATGAACCGCAAATTCAAAATTATCTAAATGATCACACCAAGGACTTAGGTATTACAAAGACCGACGCCAAAAACTGGAAGATCTACAATCAACATGAAGACAAAAGCTCTAAGATTAGCTATGTCTATTTATTACAAACACACAACGACGTCGAAGTTTTCAATGCGATAGCCAATTTTGCTATCAATGAAAATGGAGTATTTCTAGGTGGTAATAGAATGGTAAATGATGTTGAAGGAAAAATCAACACAACAAGCGCTTCTATTAATCAAGTTGATGCGATTGCAGCGGCTTGTAAAGCACTTGGAATTCAGCAAAAATCTCCGGCTGAATTAATTCGTACTGAAAACGGTACCTCTCTTTATAAGAAGGGATCAATGTCTCAGGAAGACATTCCAGTTAAATTGGTTTACGTTCCAGACGGAGAACTTATTAAATTGGCTTGGGATTTAAGTATTTACGAACTTTCAGGGAATCACTGGTGGAGTATTCGTATTGATGCGACTACAGGACAAGAGATTAACAAAGGGGATTGGGTTACTACATGTGAGTTCGATAACGATGGACATGCTCTAAATTCATATACACCTGGACCTCATTTCGTAGCAAACATTCCAGTTGGAAGTCCTTTAGCGGCACCAGCTCCACCTCCGGGAACGGATGAATACCGCGTTTTTGCAATCCCAACGGAAAGCCCAAACCACGGACCTAGAACTTTAGTTGTTGGACCTTCAGATGCTACTGCTTCTCCTTATGGATGGCACGATATCAGTGGAACACCTGGAAATGAATTTACAACTACTAGAGGAAACAACGTTAGAGCTTATGAAGATGAAAACGGAAATAATGCTTTTGGATACTTTGCCGATGGTGGAGCAGCTTTAAGTTTAGATTTCCCTCTGAATCAAAATCAAACTGCAAACTTATATTTTGATGCATCAATTACGAACTTGTTCTATATGAACAATATTATGCACGACGTTTGGTACGGTTACGGTTTCGATGAAGCGAGTGGTAACTTTCAAGCGAATTCATATGCAAATGGTGGATTAAGTTCTGATGAAGTTTATGCTGAGGCACAAGATGGATCAGGAACAAACAATGCAAATTTTGCAACACCAGCAGATGGACAGAATCCTAGAATGCAAATGTATTTGTGGGATGCACCAGCTGACTTGTTGACGATTAACTCGCCAGCAGGAATCGCAGGAGCTTATACGGCTTTGCCTGCACAGTTTGGTGGAGCAATTCCAATTGTACCATTGACAACGGATTTAGTAATATATGATGACAACGCAGGAGTTGAAGATTATGACGCTTGTGAGGCTGCTGTTAATGGAGCTGCTATTTCAGGAAAGATTTGTGTTATTCGAAGAGGTGATTGTCTATTCGTAGATAAAGTTCAAAATGCACAAGATGAAGGAGCTGTAGGTGTAATAATGGTAAATAATGTTGTTGGAGCGCCGCCAATTACGATGGGAGGTACGCAACCTTCAATTACGATTCCCGCGATCATGGTAAGTTACACAGATGGTGAAGCACTTATTGCTGCTATTGAAGCTGGTACTGTTAATGGAACTATCGTTGATGCTCAGTCATTTGCATTGGATGGTGATTTAGACAATGGAATTATCTCTCACGAATATGGACATGGAATCTCAACAAGATTGACAGGTGGTGCAGCAAATTCTGGCTGTTTAAATAACTCAGAGCAAATGGGTGAAGGTTGGTCAGATTGGTTTGGTTTAATGCTTACTATCGAGCCAGGAGATTTAGCAACTGACAATAGAGGTATTGGAACATTCGTAACTGGAGAAGCAACAAATGGATTCGGGATTCGTCCAGTTCCTTATAATACAGACTTCGCAGTAAACGATTTCACATACGACGCTTCCAATTGGGACGGTGCTGCTTTCCCAACAAATATTTCTGAACCTCACGGAATTGGATTTGTTTGGTGTACAATGCTTTGGGATTTATCTTGGGCATTGATTGACGCTTATGGATATGATGCTGATTTATACAATGGAACAGGAGGGAATAACATCGCAATGGCACTTGTAATTCAAGGATTGAAATTACAACCATGTGGTCCTGGTTTCGTTGATGGTCGTGACGCAATTTTACAAGCAGATATGTTATTGAACGCAGGAGCGAACCAATGTCTTATCTGGAATGTGTTTGCAAATAGAGGATTAGGAAACTCAGCAAATCAAGGAAGTGCGAACAGCAGAACGGATCAAGTTGAAGCTTTCGATATGCCTCCAGGATTTGTTAACGTTACTGGATCAGCTTCAGTTACTTCTTGTGCTGGTTATACTTGGTCTGCAAATGGAACAACATATTCTACAAGTGGTTCTTATGTTGAGACTTTATTGACTTCAACAGGTTGTGATTCAACAGCGACGTTGAACTTAACAATTACACCTGCTACAACTAGTACTGCTACTATTTCTAGTTGTGATGATTACACATGGGCAGCAAATGGTCAAACATATACTGCGAATGGATTGTACACTGTAACATTGGTTAACGCAGCAGGATGTGATTCAATCACAAACTTGGACTTAACAATCAACGCTTCTCCTTCAATTAGTATTTCATCATACACTGACCCAACAACTTGTTCAGGTACAGAAGGGACGATAACTATTGGTGGAACTGGAACTGGTGTTGTTTCATGGACTGGAGCCTCGATTGGGAATTCAGGTACAGTTACAGCTCCGTATGTAATTACAGGCTTAGGTTCTGGAAATTATTCAATCATATTTGATGACGGATGTCCTTCAAGTTCTACGACTCAAGGATTAATTGCTCCTGGAACAACAACATCAACAGTTGCCGAAACTGCTTGTGGTGATTACGATTGGAACGGAACAAATTACACAGCTTCTGGAGCTTATACATGGACCGGTACAAATTCAGCATTGTGTGATTCAGTAGCAACGTTGAACTTAACAATCAACAATGCAACAACATCTAGTACTGATGTAACAGAATGTGATACTTACAACTGGAATGGTACAGATTACTTGACTTCTGGGACATATACTTGGATAGGAACAAACGCAGTATCATGTGATTCAGTAGCGACTTTGAACTTAACGATCAACACTGTAAATGTTTCTACAAGCTTTATTGATGACGTAACGATGACTGCAGATGTAGCTGGAGCAACTTATACTTGGGTTGATTGTAATGACAACTTTAGTTTAATTGCAGGAGCAACGAGTCAAACATACGAAGCTACGATCAACGGAGATTACGCCGTGATTGTAACAGAAAATGGTTGTTCAGATACTTCAGTTTGCATGAATGTAAAGGCAGTTGGAATTATTGAAAATAACTTTGGAACAGATATCAAAGTTTATCCAAATCCAACAAGTCAAGATGTAACGATTGATTTAGGAGCTGAATATTCCAATATAGAAGTTCGAATTACGAACGCATTGGGTCAGATAATTGATACGAAACAAATCGCATCATCAAGTACAATTGATTTAACTCTTGACGGGGCACGTGGAACTTATATTCTAGAAATAGGAACAGATAAGGGAATTACGGCTCGAGTGAGAGTAGTGAAAAATTAATTCTTTGAATTAAAATTGAAACCCCATCTTAGGCATTGCTCTAGGATGGGGTTTTTTTATTTGAATTTGGGTTTCCAATATTGTATTGAAATCTAATGCTGTAACTCGCTAATAAGGTGGTATCTTCGTGACTACTGTTATCAAAACTAAAAAACTTATGAAATCAATTAAATTGTTCTTTACAATCTTCACTATGTTGATGATTGGAACAGTCTCTTATTCCCAATGCGCATCAGGGGAAGGTGAAGTAACCATTGAGGTTCACACCGACGATTACGGATACGAATGCTATTGGGAAATCGTACCATCAGGAAATGCATGTGGAGTAGGTACTATCGCTTCAGGCGGTAACTTAACGATCGGATGTAACGGTGCTGGTGTTCAAGCTCAAGATCCAGGAGGTTACGGAAATAATCTAGACATTACAGAAGGCCCATGGTGTTTGCCTTTGGGAAACTCTTATGACTTAATCTTCGTTGATGATTGGGGAGATGGAGGAACTGGATTTGACGTTTTTGTTAACGGGTATCAAATTGAAACTTTCGATGGAATGGCATTGGGAGGAACGTTCACGTTCACTGTTGAAAATCCACCAGCTTATGATTTAAGCGTATTTGGTTCAAACATTTATAACTACGTTTCTACAGGTGCATTCGATATTGAAGCACGTGTATTCAATGGAGGCCTTACAACGGTTACTTCTTACGATATTAACTACTCAGTTGATGGTGGTACTGCTGTAACACATAGTGTTACGACGAACATGGTCAATTTTGCAGATGAAACAGCTTTCCATAGTATTCCTTTAAATATCCCAACGAATGGTGTTTATACAATTGACATCTGGGCGGATAACATAAATGGTGGAATGGTTGATTTGGTTCCTTCAAACGATGTATTTACTGTACAAGTTGAAGCAGGACCTGGAACTCCAAATTACATTGACGGTTATATCGGAGCGACATTTACTGTTGATCAAGTATTGGGATCAGCAGATCAAGTGAACGATCCAACGGATTTAGATTTTCACCCAGTATTGAGCAATAAAGAGCTTTGGGTAATGAATAGAGGTACTGAAAATTCAGGAAGTAGTACAGTTACTGCATACAATGCAGGTGAACCAGCGATGACTTCATTGTGGAAACAAGATGGAAATGCTTGGCACTTCATGTCTTTAACTACTGGAATGGCGTTCAGTCAAAACGGAAACTGGGGAAGTTCACCAGGTGTTTACGATGCAAATCACGATGGTGGTGCTCCATTTACAGGACCTTCTTTATGGTCAAGTAACATGGGAATCTATGCAGAGCCTTCAGGAGGAAATGGAAGTCACTTAGACATGCTTCACAATAGCCCACTTGCGCAAGGAATCGCTTCTGAGAAGGATAACGTGTTTTGGGTAGTTGATGGAAATACAAGTGATATCGTTCGTTACGATTTCGCTGAAGATCACGGACCAGGAAATGCTTTCCACGGAGATGCAATCGTTCGTCGTTATTCTGACGATGCGGTAACGAAAGATCCAAATGATGTTATTGTTAGTCACTGTATCTTAGACGGAAACAGCCAATGGTTGTACGTTGTAGATCACGGAAACGGACGTGTTATTCGACTTGATATCAATACAGGTTCAGATCAAGGTGGAACTCCAAACTTCCCAGGTAACGAAGCTGTTGTTGAATATTCTGAATTCACAGGTTATACGCAAGAGCTAGTTGTTTCTGGATTGGCGAAGCCAGCAGGAATCGATGTGATTGATGATAGAATGATTGTTAGTGAGTACCAAACAGGAGAAATCATTATTTATGATATCTCTCAAGTACCAGCAGTTGAGTTGGATCGTTTGAGTACTGGATTCTCTAGTGTTCAAGGAATCAAGATCGGACCTGACGGAAGAATTTGGTTTGTTGATGGAGTTTCTGATGGAGTTTACAAAATTGAAACTTCTGATCTTGGAATCGCTGAGCAATCATTAGAGTTCAATGTATATCCAAATCCTACTTCTGGTGAGATCAACGTTTTTGTTGGGAACACTATCGAAGGAACTGTTGAAGTAAGAGATATCCAAGGAAAGTTAATTGCGAGTCAAGCGATCAATGGTCAAACGACTTCTTTGGACGTGAACGTTTCAACTGGATTGTACTTTGTAAATATTATTAGCAACGACATTAAGTCGGAAACGAAGAGATTGGTTGTAGATTAATTCAATCGACTGTTTTATAGAAGGCATTTCATTTATTTGGAATGCCTTTTTTTTATTTCTTAAATCTTCAGTTGTTTCAACGAATTTTAAGAACGAAAAGCACTTCATTATTGGCAGGGCATTTTAATTTTCGAATGAAATTCACGGACATGTGCGTATTGACATTATATACCACATTGCGTAAGTTTTTCTATGCTAAAATCAAAGAATATGTCTGACTTCAATCACTGAAAAAGGAACTGTACAATGTACAGTCAATAAATTAAACATTAGAGCTTGAGCACCTAACACAACAGTTGCTGTTGCTGGATCTTCAGTTTTGAATGACAAACTTAACTTGGCCACCGCTCGACCGAAGCAGACAGTATACTTGAAGAATACCTTCGAATAACTATTTTTTACTCGAACTTTTTATCATGTTCAATAAAATTTGGAACTTCTCGTTTGGCCTGGTCGATTACTGTTTTAGCAGAATCTGAACCTATACATTCTTTTGTAGTTTTACTCATATGAATTTCATGAGCCTATACGAGAGTGGGTTTCGAGTATCTTTAGCTACCGAAGGTTGAGTTCAACAACAGTTATACCCCAGCTCCACTTTTCCCTTCGGGAATCTGTCTTTTTGTAAGGAAACAAATCTTAATTTCAGAAAAACAATTTCGGTAAGCGTCGTGTCATAGCTCTAGACCTTAGTAGCAATAGACCATCACAAACCACACTGTAACAAATTCACCAAGAGTTTTGTTTAAATTAACATGAGACGACTTAATATTTTACTGGTATTCGTTATTGTCAACCTGAGCCCTTTCTATAGTAAAGCTCAACAATCAAAGGATTCCAAAAGTGCGGTAGAGCAAATTGACGAGGATCTGGTTGGGAAAAGATTAAAAAATGCCATTAAACGGATCGGTCTAGAAACTAACTTCAGTAGAAACAAAATGAAATTTTAAGTATTCTTTTGGGCGCAATACAGGAATGTGTACTTTTCTTTTTTGCCCGTTCTGGTGGATTTAAAGATTACACCCATTTACATCCTCTTAGATTATCGTGTAAAAGGGTTTGGTTGATGGTGAGGTTATATAGTGATACATCAAATTGCTGTAATTGGATTGAACACAAAAAAGGAGAGCGAACACTAATGTTCGCTCTCCTTTGATTAAATACAGACCACACAGTTTAATTAAAACGATGCTTGATTATAAACAACTTACCAGTAACATCTATCATTTTTATTAGATAGAGCCCAGATTGTAGTTCCAGGTTATTAATTTGAAATGTACTTACTCCTTCGCCGAGATTCAATTGTCTGTTCGAAATTTCTTTACCTTCCATGCTTACTAAGGTAAGCTGAACAATTCCCTTCATTCCAGATCCACCAAAGTCAATAGTGAAATTGTTTTTACTTGGATTAGGGAATATTATTGGAGCGCCATCAAGATCACTGCCACAATCAGAATATATTATGGAGTAATATTCATAAGCACCATCTGTATCTACTTGCTTTAAGCGGTAGTAGTTCTTTTCGCGAGCAGCTCCTTCATGCAAAATAGCATAGTCTATTAAGCTTGTTGAGAACTGCGCCGCATCAACAACAGCTATAGCTTCCCAATTAAAGGCGTCCACGGATGATTCAACCTCGAAATACATACTGTTGTTTTCACTCGCTGTAGACCATTCAATAGCAACATCACCATCCATGCACCTCGAAGAGAAATCAACTAGTTCAACCGGAAGCGGCTGAGCATTTTGAGAACCGTGCAACCAGAACTCCGAGAATCCATCTACACTTATTGTAATATATTCATCTGTCGCAGCATGAGCTGGTAAAATTGCATTCACTTGGTCAGTTGTATTTTGGTTATGCCAAGTAAAAGTACCATTGTTGCAATTATCAGCAAAATTGGCATTCTCATTAAGTCCAGAATATTGAGTACAACCTATGTCATTCTGACTGTTCAAGTTATCATCTGGGTTTGGATTATTAAATGCTGAAAAGGCAGTTGCATCATATTGGTTGAAATGATAAGGCAGTAGAACATCTACCGATGTTGACGGCGTGAATTCTGATGTGATTACCCAATGACGACCCATAACTGCGGTTGTGAACAATGGATCCCCAGGATAGCTACAAGATTCTATATCCTGAGTTGAACCATTTTCATATGAAGTGATTGTTACATTACCTAAATTTTGACCCAAGGAGTTAACGGAGGCTATCAAATCGCCAGTATTAGGGTCCATAAAGTGTATATAATTATTAGCATTCACAACACATGTTTGGTTTGAGCCATTAGCAGACAAAACATTTGACTGTGCCGGTAAATTTACAACTCCAACAGCACAAGACGTAGCCGGACAAACACCATTTCCACTAGCAGAAACAAAGTAAGAGGTTGTAGCAGAAGGTGTAACAGAAATACTTGCGCCTGTTCCTACTAGTGTACCTGTACAATTGCCACTGAACCATTGCCAGTTACTTGATCCTACAAGGGCTCCACCCTGAACTGCAAGCGTTGATGTTGTCCCAAGACATATACTACCAACTCCTGACACAGATGCAGCAGCCGAAGAAGGCTGGTCTACTGTTATAGTGACTGGTTCAAGAACTGAAAGACAAGTACTTTGAGACCCGGTTGTGTAATGAATAATGCCATTCCATATTCTAGGAGAATAGGTCGCCCCAAATGGATACGCTTTACCTATGCCCTCAAAAAATTCAATTTCATTGTTCTGAGCATAGATATTGTTATTATTTGTCCCATTGGTATACTGAACACCTGCAGTAGTTCCAGTTACATAAAAAGCATGGGCTCCACTTTGAAGTTGTAAGCTTAAATTTAGTCCAAGTGGTGTAGGATTTCCCTGCCCATTAGATGTTATATTATTAGCTGTTCCTATTAACGTCCAAGCGGCAGCATTAGTTTCTGCACCTTGATAAGAACCGGTTTTATAGTAAACCTCAAAGTTACCTGTTGTATTTGAATTTGCATTAACATCAAAATCCGTTATTGTGATATTACTTAGAACATTTATATTAAACATATTACCACTTTGACCATTTCCACCTGCAAAGGTTGTCGTTAAAGATTCAGGATTCCCTGAACCGTTATCATCACTTGCCTGAACGTAAACAGTGGTTGTAGTTGCTAAGTTACCAGTGTTATAATTTGCTCCAGTGCCAATTTGATTGTTGCCTGCTTGGTCACTAAACCAAGTATATGAACCATTGGCAGGAGCACCTGAGGCTGTGATAGATGAACTACCGCTTCCGCATATTGATGGCGGACTCGCTATTGTTGTAGGAGCCGTTAGTGGCACAACAGTAGCAGTGACAGGAACTAAAGTTGATTCACAGTTTGGTGATACAAATGCACCAACATAAAACGTTGCAGAGCTGTATAAGGGGTTTGTAGTGTAAGATGCACCCGTACCCACTAAAGTATCTCCAGCAGCATCGCTATACCAATTGTACGTGCCGCCTGGTGGAGTGCCTGATGCGGAAAGTGTTGCCCCATTCCCACATGAAGTGGTTGCTCCATTCGCAGATGGTGGGTTAGGTGTAGAACATGGTGGTCCACAACTACCCCAAACCATTTGAACTTGTGGTTTATTAGTGTTCGTAACACCAGGAGTCAATCCACAAGAACTTCCTGCTGCATCAGTCCAGGTATATCTGTACCCAGATGGAGTAGAATATAGTCTGCATTGACCCGATGCATTGTAATTAGGAGTTACTTGTGACCAACAAAGTTCCACTCCGATGTTGTCTACACCGTTCCATGCAAAGGCATTATTAAGACCGAGCATATCCCAACCTCCAGCTGTTGGATTGTAGGTAAATGAGTTCTTTACAGTTGTCCAACCACCCGTCCCTAAGGCAGCAGCAACATTGTTTGCGGCTACATGCTTCACTTTAACCGTGTAGCCTGGGATATTGTACAACGGTGACTGTGTAACAAACCAACCTATGTCTTGCAGACTACAAGGACCAACGATACCAGCGGCATTCAATTCCGCAGCGGTGTAAACGAATTGTGAGACTGTCCTTCGGTAGTAAATATTAACAGGAGAACTTGTAGTTGTTCCGTTAACAGCTGTTCCCGTTCCTAATTGAATAGTTTGGGCGCTGACGGGTAAAAGTGAACCAAACAATACTACAGCCAGCATAATTAATTTAGTTAAGTTGTAAATCTTTTTCATAATCATTTTGTTTCCTTAATAATCTGCGTGGTCTAAACGTATTTGTAATGAAGTGCCAATATTCATTAACTGTGCCAACTGGACTTGCAACAAAAAAATGGACACTAGGTTAAGATCATGCTGCTAGATTTTGATTATTGATTTCTAATTCAAGTTCATTAATAGTTTTGTAATTCAATGTAGAGTGTCTCCTGTTGCGGTTGTACCAAGTTTCTATCCACTTGAAAATTGAGATTTCAGCATCAGAATAAACATCATAGTGATTTTTATAAACCCACTCAGTTTTTAGGCTTTTGAAAAAGCTTTCAGCGACCGCGTTATCCCAACAGTTTCCTTTTCTAGACATACTTTGTTCCACAAGCTTCTCGTAGCTTTTTAATATGTTTCGGAAGGTAGTACTGGCATATTGGGAACCTCTGTCCGAATGGAATATCAACTTTTTGTGGATCGGTCTGTTCTCAATGGCAGCATACCAAGCTTTGATAACCGTATTCTCAGCGGTCATATCTTCGCTTAGAGACCATCCAATGACCTTTCTATCGAATAAATCAATGATCACGGTTAAATAGACCCAACCATTGGTCGTTTCAATATATGTGATATCTGATACCCACACTTGATTTCTCCTTTCTACTGAAAAATTTTGATTCAATACATTTGGAGAAACTGGATAGTTATGATTCGAGTCAGTTGTGTTTTTGAACTTTCGCGCTCTTCGAGCTTCAACACCTAGAGCTTTCATCATCCGAGCAGTTCGTGGTCTAGACACTTTATATCCTCGTTTTTCTAACTCTACTGCCATCCTTGGAGAACCATAACTTTGATGACTTTCTTCAAAAATGTCCTCGATAAG
>JAWUWJ010000185.1:0-12127 GCA_034111925.1 Crocinitomicaceae bacterium | reverse complement strand
TAATTGCGAAATAAGAGGAGTTTAAACGACAAATGCCCACCATAAGGTGGGCATTTAAGCCATTTGGGTGGAAGACGGGACTAGAGTCGAACCAGAGTGAGTTTCAAAGTGAAAATTTGAGTAAAGAAGAATTGGAAATTTTAGGGTTTATTTCACTCAACGAGCAAATTGAATTTTAGTTGTTTTTAGCTCAGTTCTATGTTATGGTTATTCTTTTTTCAATTTCACCTCATACGAACCATCTATTAGCCAAGTCATTTGTTCTTCAATAATTTCGTATTTAACGGTCATAATATTCATGATTGAATCTTTCGGAAACTTGCAACTAAATTCTAATAGACTATCGTTTACTATCTCATATCGCATATCAATTAGTGTTGTTAAATCAAAGTCAACAATATCTGTATCGACTTGTCCATCCTCTTTTAGATTAAATGTCTTACCGTTTGATGGTGTCCAATAAGTAGCTCCAAATAAAGTATAAAAACTACCAGAACCATCTTCAGAAAAATCTTCCTTTTGTGGTAAGCTCACCATTCGGTTTGAGGTTATTATCCATTTTCCTGTCAATACTTGCTTTATTAGACTGTAATGGTTCTACCGATGGTTGCACCCCAGACGACATTAAAAGTATTGTAATATATATTATGCCTTTCATACTCTGATCTTAGTTAACCATAACGTTTGGAGCTAGGAAAAGTAGGGCTTTTCTCGTACATAATTGTTGCTCTATTTTTTTTGCACTTGTTAGTCACATATCCGATGAAATTAGTGCTAGTTTTTTTAACTGAATAAAATTGTTAATTTTGGCGATTCAAATGACGAAAGGGAATTCATATAAATTTATTATTCAGGTAAATCTACCTGTAATGAATACTTGCGCTCCTGTATCTAGGAGGTTGAGTCGTCGTAGACGCCTGTTGGCGTAATTTCTTTTGCCGAGCTACGCGCTGGGCTTTTCACACAGTATTGTATTAGTTTATTTATCAACAATCTCAATCGAGATTAATTGGTTCACGTTATGGAATTTAATGTCATTGTGGCGAATAAAAGTCACACAATGTATGCCGTATTCATCTGCGAAATGATGGAGGATGCTGCAAAAAAAAGAGGTACAGGAATCTCTAAAAGAAAGCCTGAATACATCCAACAAAAAATGGAAGAAGGTAGGGCTGTGATAGCTTTTCATGAGGAGTCCGTGATTGGATTCTGCTATATTGAAAGTTGGGATAATGAAAAATTTGTAGCCAATTCAGGACTTGTCGTACATTCAGATTACAGAAAAACAGGCGTGGCACGACTTATTAAAAAAGGAACCTTCGACCTGTCCAAAGAGCTGTTTCCAAAATCTCGGCTATTCGGAATAACAACGAGTCAGGCGGTTATGAAAATCAATTCAGATTTAGGATATAAGCCTGTAACTTTTTCTGAACTCACTAAATCGGATGCCTTCTGGAAAGGTTGTCTGGAGTGTAAAAATCATGATGTTCTTGAACGAACAAATAGGACAATGTGTTTATGTACGGCCATGATATGTGACTTCAATTTTTCACCAATAAAAGACAAGGAAAAGCACATGGCTTGGAAACGATTCAAGTTATTCATTAAAGGACGAAAGGTAAAAAAAGACAAGCACATTACAAAAGATTAAAAATGAAAAAAAATAAAATATTATTAGCATTTAGCGGAGGACTGGACACATCATATTGTGTCAAATATTTGATACATGAAAAACAAATGGATGTCCAAACTGCGGTTGTCAACACTGGAGGATTCTCTGATGTTGAATTAAAAGAGATAGAATCAAAAGCGTATGATTTAGGATCAACGAATCACACGACATTAGAAGAAACAGAGTCGTTTTACTATGAGATCGTTCGTTACTTGATTTATGGTAATGTGTTAAAGAATAACACTTACCCATTGTCCGTTAGTGCAGAGCGAATTCATCAAGCCTGCGCCCTTGTAAAGTATGCAAAGGAAATTGGTGCAACTTCAATTGCACATGGAAGTACAGGTGCAGGAAACGATCAGATCCGATTTGATTTGGTATTCCAGCTATTGGCACCCGAACTTGAAATAATTACACCAATTCGAGACCAAGAACTGTCGCGAAAGGACGAGATTGAGTTCCTGAAATCCAAAGGAGTTGATGTGAGTTGGGAAAAGGCAAAATACTCAATCAACAAAGGACTTTGGGGAACGAGCATTGGAGGAGCTGAAACATTAACTTCTCATGCCGCACTTGCTGAAAGTGCGTTTCCTGATGCTTTAGTTAAAACAGAGCCACAATCAGTTGAATTGGAATTTGAAAAAGGTGAAATTGTTGGGATTGACGGTCAAAAAATGAACTCAGTAAAAGCAATTCAAACCCTTGAATCAATGGCTTCAAAATATGCTATCGGAAGAGATGTTCATGTAGGAGACACAATTATTGGGATTAAAGGGCGTGTTGGTTTTGCTGCTGCGGCACCAGTAATTATTATAAAAGCACATCATACACTGGAGAAGCATACACTATCTAAATGGCAATTGCATTGGAAGGAACAACTCGGGAGCTGGTATGGAATGTTTATTCATGAAGCCCAATACTTTGAACCCGTTATGCGAAACATCGAAACATTCTTGGAGGATTCTCAAAAATATGTGTCTGGAAAAGTGTTTTTTGAGTTACATCCTTACCGATTTGTAGTGCAAGGGATCGAATCAAATCATGATTTAATGTCGTCCGATTTTGGTCATTATGGTGAAGAGAATAAACGATGGACGGGTGAGGATGCAAAAGGATTCACAAAGATTTTAGCGAACCCAATGCAATTGTTTAACCATGTAAATGAAATTGTATGATATCAGTAGGAATTATTGGGAGCACTGGATATGTTGCAGGAGAATTGATCCGTTCATTGGTACATCATCCAGAGGTAGAAATTAACTTTTTATACAGTCATTCTAATCCAGATGTTGACGTGAATATAGTTCATCAAGACGTGCTAGGAGTGGACCTAACTTTTACACAAGAGTTGAACTACACTGTTGATGTATTGTTCCTTTGTCTTGGGCATGGGAACTCTAAGAAGTTTTTATCAAAGCACAGTTTCTCAGAGAAAACTCGAATCATTGATCTTGGAAACGATTTCCGATTGAAGAACGATGCTTCGTTTAACGGAATGAACTTCGTATATGGACTTGTCGAGTGGAATAAGAATATCATAAAGCAGGCTCAATATATTGCGAATCCTGGGTGTTTTGCCACTGCTATTCAACTCGCGTTGTTACCATTAGCGAACGAAGGACTTCTCAAAAGTGATGTACACGTCAACGCGATCACTGGATCGACAGGAGCTGGACAATCATTGAGTTCTACATCTCATTTTAGTTGGAGAAATAATAATATTTCCATGTACAGGGAATTTAAACATCAACATTTAGGGGAAATTGGAGAAACACTAGTTGAAGTTCAATCAACATTTGATAAGGAATTGAACTTTTTACCCGTTCGTGGTGATTTCTCTCGAGGCATCTTCGCCAGTGCGTATATGAAATGCGATTTGGATGAAAAAATGCTGTATCAACTATACGAAGATTATTATGATTCGGCTGTGTTTACACACATCTGTAGCGAAAATGTTCACATGAAACAAGTGGTAAATACAAATAATTGTGTGCTCCAAATTCAAAAAATTGATAACAAAGTACTCATCACATCTGCAATCGATAACTTATTGAAAGGTGCCGCTGGACAGGCGATACAAAACATGAATCTCATGTTTGATCTGCCTGAAAACACAGGACTCTTATTCAAAGCAAATTATTTTTAAGATGAATTTATTTAATGTATACCCACGATTCGATATCACGCCTGTAAAAGCAAAAGGGTGCTATGTGTACGATTCAAATAATGAGAAATATTTGGATTTGTATGGAGGGCATGGTGTTATTTCCATAGGACACAATCATCCTGTTTACGTGAAAGCAATTACTGAACAGATGAATGCTATTTCGTTCTATTCAAACTCAGTAAATATTCCAATTCAGTCAGTGTTTGCTGAAAAGTTAAGCAAGGTTTCGGGGTATCCGGATTACAGCTTGTTCTTGTGTAATAGTGGAGCGGAAGCCAATGAGAATGCTTTGAAATTAGCGTCTTTTCATACGAATAAGTCGAAGGTCATCGCATTCAAAAATAGTTTTCATGGAAGAACGTCTGCTGCACTTAATGTTACTGATAACGACACTATTTCGGCACCTATAAATAAGCTAAGGATCGAGACAATTTTTGTTGAAGTCAATGATATTGAAGGGTTAAAGAAAGCGTTTGAATATCAAGATATTTGCGCTGCGATTATCGAAGGAATTCAAGGAGTTGGAGGATTGGATGAGCCAAGTTCTATATTTCTGAAAACCTTACGAAACTTATGTAATGAGCACCAAGTTGTGTTGATATTAGATGAGATTCAAAGCGGATATTTCCGATCGGGTAAATTCTTTGCTCACCAAGGTTCAGCGATTAAGGCAGACATTATTTCTATGGCAAAAGGTATGGGGAATGGATTCCCAATTGGGGGGATTCTAATTTGCCCGGATATCAAAGCTTCTTACGGATTACTTGGGACAACCTTCGGTGGAAACTATCTCGCTTGCGCCGCTGGTTGTGCTGTTCTGGATGTTTTGGAAGAAGAAAATGTTGTTGATAATGTGAATCAGCTTAGTGCGTGGGTGAGGCAAGAATTGGCTTCTATTTCACAAATCAAAAAAATAAAGGGAAAGGGATTAATACTAGGTGTTGAATTCGATTTCCCCATTAAGGAATTGAGATCGCAATTGCTTTTCGATTCCAAAATATTTACTGGGGCTTCAATGAATCCGAATTTGTTGAGAATACTTCCTCCACTCACTGTGAAACAGGAAGAGTTAGGCGTATTCATTCAAGCTCTAAAACTGCATTTATCATGAAAAAATTTAATTCAATAGGAGATATAGAGAACCCCGATGCTTTAATAAAACTTGCATTAGATCAAAAATCGAATCCACATGAATGGAGTCAATTAGGTAAGAATAAAACCTTGGGACTCTTATTCTTTAATCCAAGTTTAAGAACACGAATGAGTACACAAAAAGCGGCTATGAATCTTGGGATGGATGTCATTGTGATGAATTTAAATTCAGATAGTTGGACGCTCGAATTCGAAGACGGTTCAATAATGAACTCGGATAGTCAAGAACATATTCGCGAAGCAGCAGCAGTTATTTCGCAATACTGTGATATCATTGGCGTAAGAACATTTCCATCGTTTAATGATCGAGAAGAAGATTATACAGAAGTGGTTTTGAATGGATTTGTAAATCACGCCTCTGTTCCAATTATTTCATTAGAAAGTGCAACACGTCATCCTTTACAGTCACTAGCTGATATGATGACCATCAAGGAGTATGAGGTAAAGAAAAAGCCAAAGGTCGTTTTGTCTTGGGTACCGCACCCAAAGGCATTACCGCAAGCAGTTGCAAATTCATTCATAGAATGGGCGCAAGCAGACGATTTTGAATTGGTGGTAACGAATCCTAAAGGCTTTGATTTGGAAGCTTCAATTACTGAGGGGATTGAGATTATACATGATCAAGAAGAGGCATTTAAGGACGCTGACTTTATCTATGCAAAGAACTGGTCTTCATACGAAGATTATGGAAAAATTGGTGAGGGTTTCAGTGATTGGATGATTACTCCAGAGCGAATGGCAAAAACGAATAATGGGAAATTTATGCATTGCCTTCCCGTCCGAAGAAATGTCGTAGTTCACGACGACGTTATTGATTCGGAAAACTCGCTAGTAATCAAACAAGCGGAAAATCGAATTTATGCAGCTCAGGCTGTTCTCTTTAAACTATTGAAGGATGAAAACTAAATGTACAATTGTTAAAATCGGAGGAGGAATTATCAATAATAAAACCGCTTTGTTTGATTTTTTAATACGTTTTACTGCGATTGACTCTCCTAAATTATTGATTCATGGCGGAGGTAAAGTAGCAACTGAATTGAGTACTAAATTGGGGTACGAGGTTCAATTCATTAATGGACGACGTGTAACTTCGGAGGAAGACCTTGCAGTGGCAACAATGGTCTATTCCGGATTGATTAATACTTCAATTTGCGCCAGCTTGGTCAAACTAAACTGTATCGCAATTGGCCTTTCGGGAGCAGATGCAAACGTAATTCAATCAGTTAAACGTCCTGCCACACCTGTTGATTATGGTTTCGCTGGCGATGTTCAAAAAGTAAATGGGATCGTATTGAATTCATTTATTCAAAATGATTTATGTCCAGTTTTGTGCTCAATTACGCACGATGGTTTAGGTCAATTGCTTAATACCAATGCGGATACGATTGCAGCCGAAGTGGCGATAGCACTTTCTGAGTTTTATGAGGTGGATTTACTTTATTGTTTCGAAAAATCTGGAGTTTTGCTGAATGCAGATGATAATAACTCGGTTATTGATCAAATTGATTTGGAGAAATGCGAAATATTACAAAACGAAAAGGTCATCAACGAAGGAATGATTCCAAAGCTGCACAATTGCTTTCATGCATTGAAAAGTGGAGTGCAAAAAATTCGAATTGGGAATATTGATTGTTTGGAAGAGGAGAAAAGTGGAACACTCATAAAGCTTGTGTCATGAAGAGAAATCACGAAGAAGCCATTGAATTATTGAAACGGCTAATTGCAACACCTTCATTTTCTAAAGAGGAAGAACACACGGCTACCATTATTGAAAACTGGCTAACGGAACGTGGAGTGGAAGTATCGCGATCGAATAATAATGTTTGGGCGAAGAATAAGTGTTTTTCAATGGATAAACCTACGGTGTTGTTGAATTCACATCATGATACAGTGCAGCCGAACGTCAATTATACTTTAGACCCGTTTGATCCAAAAATTGAAGTAGATAAACTCTTTGGATTGGGAAGTAATGATGCTGGCGGAGCTGTAGTTTCACTTCTTGCGGCATTTAAGAAATTCTATTTGCGAACGGATTTAAAGTACAACCTTCTGATTGCTATTACGGCTGAAGAAGAAATTTCAGGACAAAATGGAATTGCATCACTTATTTCTGAACTCCCTGAAATAGAGTTTGCAGTCGTTGGAGAGCCGACTGAAATGAACTTGGCAATTGCCGAGAAAGGACTATTAGTGATTGATGCTTGTGCACACGGGGTTTCTGGACATGCCGCTCATGACAATACAGAGAATCCAATTTATAATGCAATGAAAGATGTTGAGTGGATTTCAAATTTCAAATTTGATAGGAGCTCGAGCTTGCTAGGAGAAGTAAAAATGAGTGTGTCACAAATTAATGCAGGAAAACAGCATAATCTAATCCCCGGCAGGTGCGACTTCGTAATTGATGTTCGGGTGAATGATCACTATTCGAACAAAGAAGTTTTTGAGATAATTGACACGAATACTGTAGGTAAGTTAACACCAAGATCGTTTCGACTGAATTCATCTTCGATTGACGAGAACCATCGAGTAGTGCAGGCTGGAGTTGAATTGGGGAGAGCCACATTCGGATCACCAACGCTTTCTGATCAAGCATTGATTGCATGTCCGTCATTGAAAATTGGACCTGGTAAAACAGAAAGATCACATACGGCAAACGAGTTTATCTATCTATCTGAAATAGAAGAGGGAATAGAAATTTATATAGAATTAATAGAAAAATTGAATAGTTATGAAATTGTGGGATAAAGGATATACGATCGACAATGTAGTCGATAAATTTACGGTTGGAGATGATCGTGTTTTGGATTTAAAGCTCGTGAAATATGATCTTTTAGGGAATAGCGCCCATGCTAAAATGCTAAATCATATAGGGATCATTTCTGATAGTGAACTTGTAGACATTTTGAAGGGATTGGCTTTAATTCAGGAAACAGTCGATAACGGCACGTTTGTGATTGAAGAAAGCTTTGAAGATGTTCATAGCAAAGTAGAATTTGAGTTGATTAAACTAATTGGCGAAGCTGGAAAGAAGATTCACACCGCACGCTCTAGAAACGATCAAGTTTTGGTTGATTTACACCTATATGCAAAGAATGAAATTACTGAACTAAATCAATTGATCAATCAACTTTTTGAGCTTTTGCTTTCTCTGGCAGATCAACATAAAGACAAGTTAATGCCAGGATACACACACATGCAAGTTGCAATGCCTTCATCCTTTGGATTATGGTTTAGCGGATATGCCGAATGCCTCATTGATGATCTTCATTTGATGAATGCTGCGTATAAAATTTGTGATCAAAATCCATTGGGATCAGCCGCAGGATACGGTTCTTCCTTTCCAATCAATCGTTCAATGACGACTGAGTTATTGGGCTTTGAAATACTTAAATACAATGTGATTGCTGCTCAAATGAGTCGAGGAAAAATGGAGAAAACTCTTGCTTTTTCGATGGCTTCTGTTGCAGGTACTCTTTCTCGATTTGCTGCTGATGTCTGTCTGTATATGAGTCAGAATTTCAATTATATTGGTTTCCCGAAAGAACTAACTACAGGGTCTAGTATTATGCCACATAAGAAGAATCCAGATGTTTTTGAATTAATGCGCGCGAAGTGCAACAAAATTCAAAACCTGCCAACTGAAATCATGATGATTACCAATAATTTAACGATGGGGTATCACCGTGATTTTCAATTGTTAAAAGGTTGTCTTATGAATGGAATTGACGAACTGAAAAATTGTCTTGAGGTATGTAGTTTTATGCTGAATCACATAGAGGTTAAATCCAATTTTCTGGATGAAAAGATGTACGATTTCATGTATACCGTTGAAGATGTAAATAAATTGGTAATTGATGGTGTTCCATTTCGTGAAGCGTATAAAATAATTGGAGAGAAGGTACTCAATGGGAGTTATGAGCCTTCCAAGGATGTGCAACATTCTCACGAAGGAAGTATTGGTAATTTGTGCTTAAAAGAGATTCGAGAGAAAATGTTTGATGTAAGAAATTAAGAGTGTTGGACTAGTGATTCAGTTTTAGTAAAAGTACGAATTTATACAATTGAATTAAACCCATAACTGCCCACCTTAACAAGGGCAGTTAGCATTCTAATTACGAAATAAGAGGAGTTTAAACGACAAATGCCCACCTTTCGGTGGGCATTTAAGGCATTTGGGTGGAAGGTCGGACTCTTCTCGAACTCTAAAGCATTGAAAATCATCAGTATAAAAGATGAGGAGATTGAATTATCGAAGTTTCTTCTGTTGGAAACTCTTATGGGTAGAGGAGTGGAGGGTAAAAAGAAACATGTTTCATAAACAGCTATTGGTTTAGCTCAGTTCTATGTTACCAACATTTTTATTCTTTAAGCAGCACTTCAAATCTTTCTTCCTTTAGAACCAACTCTACATTTTCTGATTTCCATGTTGATTTGGAAAATGAAAACAAAAGTTTGTTCTGCCCTCGCGTAACTATCATAGAGCCCTTTATCGGATACATTTTTTCCGAACATCCTTTATCGTCATTATTTAGGGTTGTAATATCACAAAGAAGTGGAGGCGTGGAACATCGGCTTCGATTATCTAAGTAAATATTCCATTCTAAAGGAAGCGGTTCACTAAAATCGAGTGTAAATGCTTCTTGATGATTTTGCGTCTCTTCTGTTGAAACACAAAGAAATATTTTATTGATTTGTCTTTTGTAAAATTGAATATTTCCACAACTGACAATTTCGTTTTTAAGTTCTTTCGCGCTCTCTACGTTATTCGGATTGATTTCGATTTTTGTCCGATCTGGCTCATTTAGCGTTGATTCATAACCACACGAATTTAGGCTCCATAGAACAATAATAAGTACGCTTGTCTTAAAGCTGTATTTAAAGATGTTTTTATTTTTCATTCTTCGTGAATGGTTATTCATTGTTGGTAACGACTACAACTATGCAACGGCGCTAACCAAAGTCGTTTTCCTGAAATTAAGAAATTTATTCATAAGGAAAATAAAGATTCCCGAAGGGAAAAGCGGCGCTGGGGCATAGATGGTGTTATAGACTTCTCAAAAATGCAATGCTAGTCATTAATTAAAATCTCTGGAATTAGAAGACCATCAATTAATTTCCATTGTGGGTTAACGACAATAAATTTTCCGGAGCAATATAAATGAGAGTCAATTTCTTCCCGATCGACACATTCAGCATTGACAGATTTGAGAGTTCCCCATATTTCAACTGTTTGAAAATGCATTCCAGCGGACCAATTTGGCAATTGATTCATTTTTTCAACGAAAATATTTGTGCCACGATAATCGAACCACCATTGCCCATTCATGCTCTTTGCTATTCCACGAAGTTTGACATGCTTATTTTCGAGGTCTTTGAGTTCAGTGAGTTTAGCTTCACCGTTAGAGGTAATGTAAGTGTTCGAAGCACCTGAAAATTCTATATGACCCAAAAACTGGGCATTCTTGCCTAAATCATCTGTATCCCACAACGGAATATTCACTAGTTTCAACTTCCAACCAAGCCCTTCAAGGTAGGCAGTATCATTTATGTTTGTTGCGACACCCATGATCAGGGCAGTTCGACCAATGAAGTTTTTGGGAGATGTGCGTTTTTCTTCTATCGCTTCTCCGGAAATGACCACGACCTTATTTTGAAAGTGGAACCCCGATGTCTGGATCATAATATTCGCTTCCTTATAGACAACATCAGGGACACCTACAAATTCGCCGGTTTCATAAACGCGAAATCTATAAGTGCGACCAGTTTCAATTTCTGGAAGTGGTTCGCTTCCAAATGTACTAAAGTATGGTGTAATAGGTATTTCAACTATATTCTGAATTGATGAGTCGTTTATGGATAATATCAGAATGTTTGGTCCATCAGCGTAGCCTTTATGCGGCCCATCAATGACTATTCCTTCAATCGAAATTGTTGTGCCTAGAGGATATCCAAGTTCGCCGACTAGGCTATAATTTTCTGGATTAATTATTGCGACAGGTGTTTTTGCAGGCTGGCAAAAACCAATTTTCACGGTACCCAATAGTACAATTAGAATTCCTTTGATCATGTATTTCCTCATTATTCAAGTATACTGCTCATTGTCTATAACGTTTCGAGGCTAGGAACCGAACGGCTCTTTACCAAAGATTGGTTTTTCGAAGATAAGAATAGTATTGTTAACACATATGTGATTTCTCGAAGCATAAACCCATATAACGCATTGGTTGACTAAGTTAGTAATCAACTATATTTCTACCTTTTCGATTACAATTTTCTTTGGCGATGAAAGAATTGATTTTTTAAACCCTGGTGAATCTCTGACTAACGATTTAAATTCCTCTATGTTATCAATACTCGCATCGTATCGTGCATCAAACTCTTTGATTCGAGCAAACTTAGATGATTCATAAATAAATGTAACACTATATTCATATAGATCTTTGTCTTCAACAGTTTGATGGGCAAAAGCGATTTGAAAGGTCTCACCTACATCATATTCGCCCCAAGTGCCTGTATTATAAATCACGTAAATATCAACGGGTTCCTCGTTTGATACAGTATAATTGGAATTTGTCTCGAATAATTCAAGTATTGATTGCAGTGCGATTTCAGCGTTGATTTCAGATTGCTTTTTCACTCTTTTTAGAAGTAATTCTTTGAATGCACTAGCCGAATCACTGATATGCACATCAATATTCTCATGCGCCGCTTGATCATCATTTAAATCTCCAGTACAAGAAGTAAAAAGCAATAAGGTAATTCCTAATGTGATTTGAGCGATAAGCTTCATTGTTTATAACAATTGAATATAGTGCATTATACCCGCACCATAGATACCATAGTGTTTATTTCAATTTTAGTAAAAGTACGAATTTATCCAATTGAATTAAACCCATAATTGCACACCTTTTGGTGTGCAGATAGCATTCTAATTGCGAAAAAAGAGAAGTTTAAACGATAACTGCACACCAAAAGGTGTGCAGTTAAGGCATTTGGGTAGAAGACGGGATTCGAACCCGCGACCCTCGGTACCACAAACCGATGCTCTAACCAACTGAGCTACAACTACCATGTTACTCTAACCATTTCGATAGATATTGGTAGAGTTAAAACCACCAACTCTCCATCAATTT
>JAWUWJ010000184.1:0-7259 GCA_034111925.1 Crocinitomicaceae bacterium | reverse complement strand
CAATTTTTCTGGGGTCATGTAATTCTGACCGAAAGATGTCAAGCTTAAGAATAGCAACGAAGCTAAAGTCAAATGTTTTATCATAATAAAGTTGTATAGGCGCCTAAAGATAATCAAGAAAAGATAAATGGAGTTACCGTTTGTAATCTTACTCAAGCAATTAGGGGTTACTTTTTTTTAATTATTGCGATAAAGGTAGAAGTACGAATTCGTAAACGAATGTAAAAGATTGTAAAACAAAGCCAATTTGTATTAAATGCCGTTACTTTTCTTCGAAGACATGTTATACTTACCATTCAATTCAACGATACAATGAAAATTCTCTTCTCTACTGTTTTTCTATTCATGTCCTTATACGCTTACAATCAAACCGTAAGGGTTGAGGTTACCGTGAATCCTGATGCAGTTGCCGACGGTTTAGGTAAGGCCGTTATCTTCTCAATGTCCGATTCATCGATGGTAAAGGGAAATTATATGGACAGTTCCTTTTATGCTACAGATATAAAAGCGGCGGTGAATGATACGTTTTATATGAAGCTGATTGTTCCGGAATATTTAGACACTTCCATTTTATTTATAGTGACGGGTGATTTGATTCAGCTTGGAACTGTGAAAATGCAAAAGAACCTCTCGCTGGATGCTGTCGAAGTGGTTTACAAGAAGCCGATGTTTGAAAGAACGATGAACGGCATTAAAGTAAATGTGGATGGAACAACATTGGCGCAACTGAATACCTTGTTTGATGTGATGAAAGCAGCACCACGATTGACTTCTCCAGACGATGAATCCATTGAGATTATTGGGAAAGGATCACCATTGATTTTAATTGACAGGCAGGCGATTATTACGAATGAAGAATTGAAAGCGATTCCAGCGGCTCAAGTCGATCGAATAGAAATTATAACCAACCCTTCGGCGAAATATAAAGCGCAAGGAAGTGGAGGTGGCGTCATTGAAGTGTACACGAAGAATTTCTCTTTGGAAGGATACCAAGCGAATATTCGTGCCGTTGGAGGAATAACAACACAAATTAAACCAACGAGTGCTGGCCACCTTGGGTTTAGCTTCAAGAAAAAGAAGTTTTCAATTAACAGCCATTTCGGAATCAATCATCGGTCGGATAATTCTTTTGGGAATGGATACGGCACGTCAACGGATTCAACAAATCGAGGATATGATTCGGAATTTTATGCAGACAGATCAAATATTTGGCGCTATTACAATGTTAAAATGGCCTATGCTATAAATGATTCGCAGCGCTTAACATTAGGGCTGAATGGCTATGGAAGTAGTCATCAGTCAACAAATACAGGGTTGACCAATTATTTTACGAATGACTCCCTGACTCTGGCTAAGTCGAAGGAATCGGAATATGCTTCGCAATGGCTTAACAATACAGTATTCTTAAATTATACGTGGGAGACGGATACAATGGGAAGTAATTTTGAAGTCAATTTGAATTATCTGAATAAGAAGGACAATCAAGATGAGATCAATTTGAGTGAAATTCGAGATCCAATGAATGGAACTTCAGATCGATATGACGTTAAAGCTTTTTCTAAAAACCAACCAAATATTGGTGAATTGCGCGTGAACTACGAACACTATTTTGACACAACAGGATGGATCGTTAGCGCTGGAGGTGACTATGGGCTGTTGATTAACGGAAAACGATTTGATCAGTCGAACTTAGTAGGCGAGGAATGGGTGCTGGACAATCAATTTTCAAATTCGTATGATTACCGAGAAGACATCATTGGAGGATTTGCCGAGGTGAGCAAACAATTTAAGAAGATCGGATTTAGAGTTGGATTGCGGACTGAGTACACGAAATTATATGGATTCAGTGAATCGCTAGACACGAAATTTATGGATTCGAATTACCTTGCTTTCTTTCCAAATATTGGAATGTTGTGGGAACCAAACGAGAAAGTTGGGGTGACAATTTACTACGACAAAGGAATTGACCGGCCGCAATTTTCCAATTACGATCCTTTTGTAAAAATTCAAGATAGCCTTAATATTGAATACGGAAATCCAAATTTGAGACCTTCTTACGAACATTCGATTGGGATGGAATTGGATCTGTTCTATAAGTACAACTTGTCGGTGACGTACAACAGAACGGATGATCCGGTGAGTGATTTGAATTTTATTCGAGACGGAAGTTTCATTTCAGAAGTAACGCCTTCGAACGCCAATTATGAAGAGTCATGGGATTTGAGTTTGAGTATTCCGCTTGAGTTGAAATGGATGTCGGGATGGACGAGCCTTTGGGTATCTAGAAACAAATATGAGTTTACCGAAGAATACCAGAGAGAGACATTTTTCAACACCACCTTCGGTTTGTATTCGTACATAACGTTTAACCTTCCTGCCAAATTTGCGATTATGAACCGTCTTTCGATCTCGAAATGGGGCGGGGATGCTATGGTTACTGGACTAAATTACCGCTGGGGACTTCGATTGACAAAGAAGTTTGAAGAAAGTAAATTCCAATGTTTTGCGGAAGTGGCGAATATTGCTCCAAGACGGCAAGAATACTTTAGAACGTTCAGTAATTACGAGACTTACGCAACGAATCAAAATCAATTCACAACCTTTAAACTAGGCTTTTCACACAAGTTCGGTCGTTTGAAAGCGCCTGCAAATATTAAGGAATCCTCTTCGGGGCAATCGGGAAGAATCTAATAGAAAATTGAGAATGCGATTGGTTGGATATAGATCCGGAAATTAATCGAGTAAATCTTTGTTTTCGCTGATTCCAGTGTCATGATTGGCTTGGCTATTTTCTGGATATTCAAACGTTCCATCCACGATCTTGTTGATTGTTGGTTGAATGATCCAAACGCCAACAAACGAGATCCAGAAGAGGAAAAAATGTCCAATATAATCACTCGAATGAGCCTCTTTTCCAAGTTCAATTGATTTAAATGACTTCGCATTAAACCAAAGGGCATAAATCATTGCGAAGATTGAAAAGAAGTGAAGAGGAATAATAATAACGAGCCAATTGAGATAAAATAAATCGGGTTGCGTTTCATTGGCTATATGCGTTGAAATATCGGAAAAAAGGCTGGCCATCCAAATAAATAGAATAAGGAAGTAACCAACAGCTATTCCCATGAAAATTTTGAAAGTGGTAAGCTTCATTCCTGCACTTTTAGGAACGTATTTGTGAAGTCCAATACCGACAGAAATGACCCATCCGAATATTCCGAACAATGGAACAGCCATTGTAAGTGGAAACCATTTGAAAATGGCGAAAAAATCTTGCGGGTCTTCACTTTCAAAGGCTCGGGACATCATCGTTCCAACAAAAATCATGTTGAAAACGACTGGCAATACAAACACAACTAAGAACAGTTGCCAATGTTTTGCGCGGAGAAAGAAATTGATCATGATGCTCTAAATTTTTCTTTAGTTGCCTCTGCAAGAAAAGGGTCTGCTAAAGCGCGATCCACCAATTCTTGAGGTTTATTTTTGCTGAATATTAATTTGAAAGTTTCGAAAACCGTTAAACTCTCTGGATTGGTTTTAACTAGGATCATTTCATCGCCGTTTTCAACCATTCCAGGTTTTATGATCCGCAGATAACATCCGCTTCTTTGATAGGATACGAATTGCTTAATCGTCTCTTTTGAGTTGAATCGAATGTTGAGTTTGAAACACGGTTGGCGCGGCTCTGAAACTTGAACTTGGGCCTCACCAATGTCGAAAATATCGCCAATTCTAATCTCTTGTTCGTCCAAGCCTTTAATGGTGAGGTTTTCACCAAACATGCCATAACTCCATTCCAAGTAAGGATACCTTGCTTGCCAATCTGGATAGTGATCCGCCGAGAAAATATAACATGCTTTGTCGATTCCACCATGGTACTTCCTGTCAATTACAGAATCGTCCACAACATCTTCAGTGCCAAGATAGATCGGTTCATCAACGGGGTTTTTGAAAATTCCAGTAGTCACCTCTTCCTTGTTCCAGACGACAGTTCGAGAGTTACCGATATTTGTAGAGACTACTTTCATCGTGTATAGTTGTGAATTACAAATTCAAATTTACCACGGAACTTTTCCAATGGTTTTCGTTGGTTATAACCACAATATAGTGATTAGTTCAATATTTTTTAAAATCCATTTCGATGGGTGAGGAATAGAGCCGTTTCATAAAAACAGAGACATGGTTGAAACACTTCTCTTTAAACATTAATTAGTTACCTTGTTTTCATTATGGCTGGTAAGCAATCAATTTCATCTCTTCGTTCCATGTTTGGGTTAAGATGTCCAAGATGCCGCAAGGGAAAATTGTTCACGCGACGAGGATTGTTCGTCTATCGAGATATTCTCAAAATGCCTGAAAACTGCGCTGTTTGCGATCAAAAATTTGACCTAGAACCCGGTTTCTGGATTGGCGCCATGTGGATCAGTTATCCCTTTGTTGTTGCCATTGAAATGCCTTTCCTATTTCTTGCCTTATTCGCAGACGGAAATCACGTTTGGATGTACTTTGTTCTGATGATCGTCGCCTTTTTAATTACGTGGCCATTTCTAGTGCGCATCGGAAGATCAGCTTGGATTCATGTTGCTGTTCGCTACGATGAAAATCACTAATTAAAATTTAAATTGAATATCGATGTTGTGTCCTTCAAGTTCAGCGATATGCTTTTTGATTTCAAATTCAGACTGCTTGAAATGCTCATTTCGGACGTTCATTTGACGGTGACGTTCAATACTGCGAGCAAACCTTCGGATACTTTCTTCAGAATCCAATATTAAGCCCGGAACGCGAACGCTGGTTCCATCGTCGTCTTTTGCTACCATCGTAAAATAGGAAGAGTTGCAATGCTTCATCTCTCCTGTTCTGATATCTTCAGCTTCAACGCGCAATCCAACAACCATAGACGAGTTTCCTGTATAATTGATGGAGGCTTTGAGGTGTAATAACTTTCCGACATCAACAGGATTAAGGAAATCGACTTTGTTGACAGAAGCCGTAACGCAATAATAACCAGAGTGTTTGGAAGCACATGAGAATGCAATTTGATCCATTAAATTGAGAATATAGCCTCCGTGTATTTTACCACTAAAATTTGAATGGCTGGGCGTCATAAGCATACTCATACTCACTTGCGATTCTTCACTCTTCTTAAATTGCTTCATATGAATTCATTCCTTGTGTTCGATGCAAGTTAAAGTTAATCGTGCAACAATAGATATTCTGGCAGAATTAGTTTAGAACGTGTTTTCCGTGAAGATTGCGTTTGTAAAACTAAAATCGATTCTTGATAATTTACAGGTAATATCTGTGACGGAATGAATCCGATCGTCTGTTTTGATCTCTATACTTCACTAAATACCCTAAAGTAAATTCATGGGTTCCGTTAGAAATAGAAGCTAACATATTGGTGGAACGATCGTACGCGTAGCCCACTCTAAAATGGCCTTTTATATCCCAGCTTACATGCCAAATTAGTGCATTATTCAAGCGGTAACCGACCCCAAGCATTATGTTATTTAAAATTACAACTCTGGCATTAAAGTCTGCCTGAGATTTAACCAGATCAGTTCTAAATACTCCTTCCAAATAAAAATTTAATTTTCTACTTACGCCAAATGATCTGCGGAAGTGCGCATAATAATGAGGCGCTAAACCCATTCCAATAGTGGCATCATCGAACCTACTGCTAAACAATTGCGTCGCACCAATTCCTGCGAATATTTTGTTCCCTTTATACGCAACACCTGCATTAAAATTGAGACTATTTGATGTTGGGGTCATTGGATAAAAATCATCCGAAAATACCTGTCTATTATAACTTGGTGCAATGCCAAGTGAAATCTGTTGAGAATTGCTTAAAAAGTGCTTGTAACTATAATTTACTTGAACTTCTTGAAAGTTCATATTCCCAATTGAACCACTGGTAACATTGACTCCAACGCCATGGTGCCTGCCGACGCATCCATTGTAATTGCCAAATAGAGTTCTAGGAGCTCCTGAAACGCCTTGCCACTGATTTCGATACGTAATTACCCCTTGCTGTATACTTTCCATTCCAACGGTCGCTGGATTGATTTCCGAATAGTTATTCCAAAACATGGACGATATATGCTCTTGCTGCGCATTTGACGCAAAGCTAAAGATGATGATCGTGCTGAATAAAATGGCTTTCATAGACTTGAATGTAGTACTAAAATAGCGGAGTAGTATCGAAAAGATACAAATTATTTCAGGGCGATAAGGCAACATGTCAATTCATTAGAAACTTGGCGTACCAATATTGATAAATGTCGACCTTTGAGATCTATATTTCATGACATACCCCAAAGTGAATTCGTGGCTTCCTCCTGAAATTTCATTGTTAAGCGCACTTGCCGTTGTATCATAGGCATAAGCGACTCTAAATCGATCAGCAATGTCCCATCCTATTTGTGCCATAAAGTTATCTCTTGCACCAATACCACCACCAAACATAATTTTGTTGTAAAGAACAACTCTAGCATTCAATTTAGCAGAATGAAAACCATCAACAGTGTGATAAAATCCGTCTAAGTAGACATCTAATTTTCTACCAATTTGAAATCTTTTTCTAAAATGCGCGAAAAAATTTGGTTTGAGGTTTGATTCTCCTCCCCCTTCAGAAGACTCGATATTAAACAATTGAGTTACTCCAACTCCTGCCAATATTGTACTTCCTTGATACGCAATTCCAGTATTGAAATTCAAGCTGTTCGTTTTTGTAACAGATGGTCCCCAAACTTCAGAAACTGCAGACCTATGGTAACTTGGCGATATACCAATTGAAATTCTTCGGGAATTATTCATTACATGGTGGTAACTGTAATTGGCTTGAACTTCTTGATGTTGAGTTCCCCATTGGCGACTGCTGCTAACAAGGTTGAGGCCAACACCATGTCGCCTTCCTATCCTGCCGTCATAATTTGCAAAGAGAGTTCGTCTATTCGTAGAAAGGCTAGGCCATTCATTGCGATGCGTTAAAATTCCTTTGTGTTGGTACTCCATTCCGCTGACTGCAGGATTGAATTGAGAATAATTATTCCAAAACATGGACGGCAATTGTTCACTTTGCGCATTTGAAACAAAGCTTAAAAGTAAAACTAATACTAGGAAAGTTATTTTCATAATTAAAAGTCGATCGATGGAAATAATGTCAGATCTTGAACTATAATTTTGTGGGGAATCATAAGTCCAATGGAAAATTCTTGAGGCGAATAAGACCTGCCATCGATTCCTATTGTTCT
>JAWUWJ010000183.1:0-15313 GCA_034111925.1 Crocinitomicaceae bacterium | reverse complement strand
CTTTAAGAAATCACGTAAATCCTCAAATCCAAAATAATATTCACCATTTTCACCAATCCAAATATCTTCAACTTGCCCGCCTAATGCTGCTTTTTGAACCAATGAGTTGTGTTCGAAAGCTTTGAAATCAGTCGTTCCGTTTTTAAAGTAGAACCAACTATTGTCAATCGTCGAGCACCAAACATTTCCATCCGGTTGAGGGAAAAACTTGAAGACAGTTGTGTTGGTAAGGCCATCGCTACGGCCGTAAGTTTGAAATTTGTACCCGTCATATTTGGTGAGGCCACGATCTGTTGCGAACAGCATGTCTCCGTTTTTATCTTGAAACATTTGGTAGACTTGAGAGCTCGACATTCCGTCTTTGGTCGAATAATTGACAAAACTCAAATCTTGTGCGGTTCCTAAAAAAGTCCACATTGTGCAAATCAAGAAAAGGAATCGGATACTCAAGTCTATTGAAGTTAATTTCTTGGATAAGTGTTTTGTCTGAAATTCAGTTTACGAATTGCTCCTATGTTCGCGCCAAAATACACATCTATTTAAGATTTTCAAAAGAAAAATGAGATTGTAGATCTGATTTGAACAATCCCATCGTGCTAAGAGTGTATCAGGTGCTTTTAATCTTGTGTTCCTTTTTGGTGAAAGGGTATAGAAGGATTTTCTTTCATCACTATTAACGGGTCGTTTGTCACATACGCCTAATTTACTTGTTCAATTAACGCTCGTTCATCTATTTTCGGCACCAAGAGGCCTTTCAAAATGACCAAGGCAAAATAAACAAACGACTAATCAATATGGAAAAACAAACTACTATCAAAAGCGAGTACAATTCTTTAGAGAAAATTCTTGAATTCGTAAAAAAAGAATCCCCTTATAAATGTTCCGAGGTTTATGATTCTTGGGATGTTAGAACGGATTCTAATGGTCAAATGGAAAAGTGTGTTTTGTTGAAGAAAAGCTCCATGCATGGAATGAAAATGTATTTCGCGAAGGACAACGTGTTAGAGATGACTTACATTATTCCAAACAAAATGATGAATGCCTATTTCGGGAAAAGCGTAAAGGCACGAAAAAGCATTCTTGAAGTTATTGGGGGCGGAATAAAGAACGTGCTGCTTATTGGTTCGCAAAAGAAAGCGTTTAAAGAAATGTCAGAGGTACTTGATAAAGTAGCTGCTTGATGAAATATTTATGCTTTACAATCCTTTTTTTAGCATCCAGTTATTGTTTTTCGCAAGAAGATTGGGTTGAGACAGAAGGACAAATAACGGAAATCACCAAACACCGAGGACGAAAAACAAAGGAGATTGCACTTGTTAAGTTTAAACTTGAAAACGGCGAAGAAATAGTCGCAGGTGTGGAGCTTACTCGCATACCCTTCCTTGGAAGTATGAAATCTGTAGGCGATAAAATATCCATTAATTATAGCAGGTCTAATCCTGGTTTAGTTCAAACGACTTATGGTAATTTCTTGTTTGAATATGGAATGTATATCCTAGTTGTTTTAGGAATCATTTTTTCGCTACGACCGATACTTAAATATAGAAAAAGCCTAAAGGCAAAAACTTAAATAATAAAAAAAAATATGAAAAATAGAATACTCAGCCTTGTCACTTTATGTGCAATTGGTTTTGGAGTTTCGGCTCAAAACGTAAATATTCCAGATGCTAACTTTAAAACTTATTTGCTTGGGAATTCAGCAATTAACACCAATATGGATGCGGAAATTCAGGTAAGCGAAGCAGCTTCCTTTACAGGTAATATTTTTGGGAATAATCTAGGTATTTCAGATTTAACAGGAATCGAAGCCTTTACCTCTTTAACGGGTTTATATTGTAGAGACAATAACCTTGGAAGCATTGATATTAGCGCGAATACCGCATTAACATATTTAGACTGTCAGAATGCTAGTTTAAGTGCCTTAGATATTAGTAGTAATACTGCTTTAACTGGGGTGAGTTGTCCTTTGAATAGCATAAGTAGTTTGGATGTTAGCAGTAATACTGCTTTATGGGCGATAAATTGTAGCGGTAATAACTTAAGTAGTTTGGATGTAAGTAATAATGTTTTGTTATCAAATTTTAGCTGTGATAATAATAACTTAAGCAGTTTAGATGTAAGCAACAATGCTGCTTTAAGCTACTTTGTATGCTTTTTCAATAATTTAACTAGCATAGATCTTAGCAATTGTACTGCCTTAACTCACTTTGCTTGTTCAGGAAATAACATAAGTAGTTTAGATGTAAGTAATAATACTGCATTGGGAAATTTATACTGTCCTTTAAATAACATAAGTTTTCTGGATGTAAGTGCTAACACATCTTTGCAATTACTAGTTTGCAGTGATAACAACTTAAGTGGTTTAAATGCAGCAAATGGGAACAATGTGAACATGAATACCTTCACTGCTACTGGGAACCCAAATTTATCCTGTATTCAAGTAGATGATGACGTTTGGAGTGCAGCAAATTGGACAAACATTGACGCTGCTGCAAGTTTTAGTTTGGATTGCATTTATTTAGTTGATGCAATAACCGTTCAGGGGCAGGGAGGACAATCTACTATTTCAACGCAAGGAGGAACTTTACAAATGGAAGCGAGCGTCTTACCAACATATGCTGATGATGATACCTACACTTGGAGTGTAGCCAACGGAACAGGCTCAGCAAGTATTAGCGCAAGCGGTTTATTAACAGCAATGACAAATGGAACTGTTACCGTAACTGCTACTGCAAATGATGCTTCGGGGGTAACAGGAACTACAGATATTACGATCACCAATCAAGATTTAGGTGTCAGTGATCAAGCGACACTTCAAAGCGTTTCTATCTATCCCAATCCAGTAAATTCTGAATTGAATATTGACTCTGAACAAAAAATTGAATCGATTGCAATTGTAAATGTTTTGGGCAATACAGTAAAAACGATTGGTGCACCAAACAACAGCATTGACGTCTCTGAATTAACAAAAGGAATCTACTTTTTGCAAATTCAAATGGAAACTGGTTTAATGAGTAAAAAGTTTATTAAAGAGTAATACCAGTCTCATTAATTGAGATTATAAACCACTATTTTCTATTCAGCCCTTCTTCCAATTAACTATTCGGAGGAAGGGCTTTGAAGTTTAAATAATACGAACAGCACGTAATTTTACGTACTGTTTCTTTTGTTAAATACTTAGCTTTAAGATTGAAAGCCATGTCTAACTTAGGAAGAACACCTGGGATTTACATTCCTGAAATCAATTCTGAATATGGGAAGGCTGCTAGAGTGAATGCAATTAAATTTTAAAAGCATAAAACATGAAAAAACTACTATTTATTGGGCTTATAGCTGCTACAACTGTCGCTTTTACAAGTTGTAAAAAAGAAGGCTGTACGGACTCAACGGCGGTTAATTTCAGCGAAGAAGCGAAAAAAGATGATGGATCGTGTACATATCCAGCTCCCGACCCAAGAGATGCATACATAGGTAATTACTGGGTCACAGATTCAACTTGGTTGGCTGGGCCTTTCTATGAAGTTCAAACGTATGCTTTAAACATAAGTACTGGAGGAACTGCATCTGACACCATCTACTTGAACAATTTGTGGAACGATGGAGCTAATTATATTGCTGTAATGGCCGGAGGAAATTTCTCGATCCCATTGCAACAGGTGAGTGGACCTTATTATGCTACTGGAAGTGGTAATTTTCAAAACGACATAATCACATATGAAACATCAGGTGACGTTTACGTGAATGAAGGTTCTGGTCCAAAGCAATAATTAAAAGTCAATCATGATTAGAGTCGTTTTTGGATGGTACAGTTTTTTACTCAAATCCTTTCAACCGGAACAATTCGGGATAGATGATGAGGAGATCGGAGATAGCGCTATTGAAATTCGTCAAAAGTGTTTTCATCTGTTTTACATACCCTTCTTTAGTTTGGGGAAAATATACGTGTACAGAAAGGATGGTGCTATATATAAACTCCCACATGAATATAAAAAGCGTGTAAAATCTCAAACAAAAACTCGAACACCCTTTTATACATATTCGCTAATTATTTTAGTTTTTCTTGGAGTTGGGTTTGATTGGGGAAGCTATGAGTGGAATAGAGCAAGAGTTAATGGTAATTTAGAAACAGCTTATAATTATAAAACGGCGCGTCAGCTAAGAATGATAGACAAGCTTGATACGCTCACTTATATCAATATAATTGCGAGTAAGTATCCAGATATTAATAATGGATTGTTTTTAAAGGTACAGGCAATTGAGGGCGATAGTGTCGTTGTTCTCAAGATGAGAGCAGGGCTTTTGGATGAAGATAATCGTGCCTTTTCATATTTACTTCGAAACTATTACCTTGAAAATAAAGAAAGCTTAGAATCGTTGACAATCGCACGGAAGGACCTTAAGAAAGCAGTCTGCACATCTTACGATATTTTGGAAAAAAGAAAAGCCAAAGGAGTCAAGTTTTTAAACAATGGTAAACCCTATATTATTCATGATATCGAACGAATTGATAGTGGGCCAGCAATAAAAATAGATGAAATTTTTAGTCACGAAAAAAAAGAGATTCATTTTATGTTTGCCAATTACGGTGAAGAATGTCATTTGGTGAAAATTAAAAACCTGACTGAGAAAATTGATTGGCAAGAAAAACTCCCTATGCTTCTGGAAACAGATGATAAGACGTATTCTGGTCACTCAGGTTTTATGCTTCACGGAGAGAATTGTTCTTCCGAGAATTTTTCTTTTATCATGCATCTTAAATCAAAAAGGAATAAGCTCTATAAGTACAAAGTAAAAGTTGTAAACATGCGGGCTATGGTTTATCGCGTTAGGTGATTAAACCTCTTAAACAAGGATTTCACATCCAGTGTTTTATGGTTTAAACCGCACCGACTATTTCAATAGAATTGTTTCAATGAAGCGCATTTACCTTAAATCATTGATGTCTTGCTTCTTGGTATAAATGACTATTTTAGAGTTTGACGAAATCAAAAGGACCGAAATGCGGCGATGATTTTAAAGTACTAACCTCAAATAATAGATTCAGATGTCTAAAAATGTTCAATTCCATATCGATGTTAAAAATATTGAAATCACTTCAGGAATGTACTACATTCATGGAATAGTAGATGGCCATGTTGGTGCTGCTGCTTTCAAAACTTCGTTCAAGGGGAATATATTTAATGCACCCGTACAGGAAAATGAATCGGAGTATTATGCGGTTACTATATGGATCGAGAGCTACAAATTAAATGGGGATTCACATTCCGTTCAAGATTGTCCCATTAATCTATTGGGTACCTTCTATTTGCCTGACTGGGAAAATGCAGCAGTTGTCGTTAGCCCAGAATCAACAATTGCTTCAATATACACCTTCGCTCGCTTTACAAAAGTAAACGATGAAGGAAAGGCAACAATGACAGGTAGCAAACGAAACATGAAAATTGCGTACGGAATGAAGCAGAACTTATTCCAAACCGAAGGCGGAGTAGCCGATATGATTAAGAATTCGCCGAATGGATTTGAAACGAATAGTTATTCGATGTTCAACTCTCTTTGCAATCTCTTTTACTATTGCTTAACCGACACTATTACTACTGATGGTAAAAACTTCTATCAACAATTTCTTGGCTATGCTTGGCATGAAGAAGGACAACAAAACTCTAATTTTCTACAAGCACTTCGAAATGTATTGTATGATCCATTTGAGAACGCCACTGAAATCTATCAATTGCTGGCAGACAAGAAGGAAATATATGAGCATTCACTTCTTTCTATGAATGTTTCGGACGACAAGAAGTCTCCCGACAATTGGACCTTGACCTTAAAAAGCAATACCTCTGGAGCGTTGAATTTTCTTCCAGCAGGAACTGCCTATGTTGTTTTTGATGCCGATGACAATGCTTGGGTGGCGAATAATTTTAGAGCAGGTTCGGGTGACTCAGGAACGCATTGTCTTGTTTATAAATACGATGCAACACCTGCTGAATTTTCACCTGTGCAAGGAGGCGGTTTACTCGGTGTTGGATTCGGTGTTGCTATTGACCCTGAGAAGAAGCACATTTCCTTCGGGAGCTTCGGTTGGGGTTCGGAACTGAACAACCCGCAGGAAGGTAGCATCTCACGATTTCATTACAAAGACGGCAGACCTATAAGTCCTTCGAGTGGATACAATCATGGATTGTCGCGGGTTCAAGGAATGAATTACGATACATCGGGCAATCTATGGATGGCTTCGGTTGGATGTCAAGATCCATTTGCACCAGCACCAGACGGTCCATACAAATTTGATAGCGAACCAAGTGCTGTCGTTGTATACCTGAATGGTGATCCAAGCGAAGAAAATGTACGTGTCTTCAATAATTTCCCTATCAAACGTTCCTCGACTGCTTATCCTATACTTCCGAAAACGTCATACCTTAAAGTTTTTGACGTAATCCCAGACAATCAGGGGAATGCTTATGTTTCTTGTATTGGGAATTATGATAAAGATAATCCAGACAATTGTGTGCTTTCCGCAGTCTATAAAGTCAAACTCGTACAAGGAGAACTCTATTGTAAAGGAGCGTGGTATAGTGATTTTACTAGTGGAAATGGAGAGGTAGGTTTTGAATCACTGCGTCAGGTAACACTAAATGCCGAAGGAGATGTTGTGGTTGTAGGTGTTAAAAGCAGCAGAGCTACGGTGCTTTCTAGTGATTTGTTGGAGGTGAAAGGCTATTACGATGTGAATACAAATGCTCCGTGGGGCGTGAAGATTGATGGAAAGAACACCGTGTTTCTCGCAAATTTCGGACATGAAACGGACTTGGTAAGTGAGAAATCACTTGATATGCAAGGACCATTTGGGGTAACAATGCTTCGGGATCCATCGGATGCAAAAAGCGCACAATTGCTTACCGTTCCAACAGGAGGTGATGAAGTAACACTTGCAAACGGAAAACCACTTTATGGATTACAAACGAAACCCGTATTTGTAGATGGGGAACGAACTGGAGACTCCGTTCGAATGGAGTGTTATCAGCCGATCATGCGCCTTACATCAACGAACATTGATGGAGCAGGAAACCTTTGGTGTTGTAACAATTGGAAACCATCTGCTTTGATTGATGTTGCAGACAATCCAGGTGGAGATGGTGTTGTTATATTTCTTGGGATTGCTGAGCCGGAGTAGCCGAATACATTGCGCGTTTTCTCGTTCTCCCGTTTTTTTTGTAAATTGTGAGAAGAGCAATAGTGCTAAGTATTGCTCAACAATCTATTACTATGATCGAACCATTAATTCCAATCAATGAGCCAGAGCGTCTTGATTCATTGGCGAGTTACGAGATTTTGGATACCGTTCCGGAGAAAGATTTTGAGAATATCGCGAAAATTGCCGCGCAAATTCTAAACACACCTATTTCTTGCGTATCACTAGTGGATGAAAAACGTCAATGGTTTAAGTCCATGATTGGATCGACCATTAAAGAAGCCCCGAGAGAATTGTCATTTTGTGGTCATGCAATATTGTGTCCAGATGAGGTCTTTATCATTCCAGACTCTCGAAAAGATGAACGGTTTAAGGACAACCCAGTAGTCATCGGAGAACCCAATATTATTTTTTATGCGGGTGCGCCACTCGTTGATTCTAAGGGCTTATCATTGGGTACGCTTTGTGTCATCGATAAAGTTCCTCATCATCCAGGAAAGCGACAGATTGAAGCTTTGACGGCATTGTCAAATCAGGTTGTTTCCTTGATGGAATTAAGAAAGAGTATTCTTGAATTGAACAAGGCCAATGCGCAACTTGAGATAGATAATAAAAGAAAGAGTACACTCTTAAATGATATTCACCATCGGATAAATAACCACTTACAAATTGTTAGCAGTATGCTGAACATGCATTGCGACAATGAAGAAGAGGAAAGAATTCGCTCGGTATTCAAAGATGCGCAAGGAAAAATTGCATCCATCGCATTGATTCATGAAAAAATGTACCATTCAGGAGAAATCGGAATTGATAGTATTGAAGACCATTTAAAAACCTTAATCTGGGACATGATCGAACTGTATTCTGTCAAGAATATTACGACCGATATTCGGGTTGAAAAATTAGAAATTGGTATAGAAACAATAGTTTCTCTTGGATTGTTAATTAATGAAATAATTGCAAACGCACTGAAATACGCATTCGTAGGAAGAGGTTCAGGAAAATTGACGCTTCACCTTAAGAAGTATGACGATGACTACCATGAATTAATCATTGGAGATGATGGTATCGGGATGCCTAGAGAATCTGTCGGTAATAAATTAGACCGTTTGGGTAGAGAGTTGATTGGCATTTTTGCAGCACAACTTGAAGGTGAATTGGTTCGGCTTGATTGCGAGGGAACCATGTTTAGTCTTAAAATTAAAAAAATAGAAAGTAATCCTTAAGCTTTTTACCACCCAATATAACTTGGAGGTTCTATTCCTTTTAATCTTAAATAAACGATCATTTGACCTCTGTGATGAGCTAAGTGATTGTCGGCTAAGTTTAGAATTCTAAGGTATGTAGATTGACCATACCACATCGATGTTTCTGTTTTTAGCGCACTGTTTTTAATGTTTTTGAGTTTGGATATGATTTCATCAAAAATCTTAGTGTACGATTGAATTAGACTTTTCTTATCTGTATTATCAACTTCTGGTAGATCGAAAAAGCCAGTTTTAGCCATTTGATAATTAAAAGAACTTACAATATGTTCTGCTTGCTCTTTATAAGTCCGCATCCCTTCAGCTGGAACAAATTCATAGTGCTCTTCGGGCATAACTTCAAGCATTTTCAGAATGTAAGATTTGTTATTTTCCCACTTTACAACCAAGTCGGCCGCTAACCAATTGTTTTCAGACTGTTCACTTTTAATTTCCTCCTTATTTTGAGAGTTACAACTAAATAAGGTCGAAATGAGAATTATAGAGAGTAAGAATTTCATGCTTTTTTATTTAATTATATTTCAATACCATTGGTCCAAGATATTGGTTCATGAACATTCAACCTGAATAAAAGTTGCGCTCATTAACAAAATTTTAAGCTAAAGATAAGAATAGATTTCTACCCATATTTATGTTGTGATCTATGTAATTGTGTTCTCATTGCACCATCTCAAATGCAGCGATATACAAATTGGACTATTCCTATAACCATCAAAGTGTTTGATTTAAACATGTCACATTCGTCAATTGTTTATTAATTTTAGGCAAAACTACAACCATGAAAAAGCTACTACTATCTCTAACCATTTTGACCCTTTTATTATCATGCGGTGAGTCAGAAAATAGAACCACTTCAGAAGAAAAGAGCGAACAATTAAAGCCTGTCGACACGAACGAGTTGGAAGAAACAAAAGATTCAACCAACAGTGAAGGAACTCAAGCGGAAGGTACAGCAGTTGAAGGTGACGATAGATACGATGATATGTCCACGGAAACGACTATTTCTGATTGTTACATTGTCAGTCACTTCACCGATATGGATATTCATTACGTCATTGTGGATTTTGTAAATTACAAAGTAATAGAAGGAGATTCTGAACCAGAATATGAATTGGTAAATGAAATTAAAACATTGAGAACCTTTTTGGTGAAAACAGAATACTTCGATTGCAGGAGAGGCGAAAAGGTGAGTATTGAAAAACTTATTGAACAGTCTGAGCAAGACAAGGAGACCTTGTTTTATATAGAAACGGAGAACGGTATGGCCGTTGAATTGTTTGTGAGAAACTGCGCAGGATAATTAACAGAGAGATTCTAATTCTGATTTCAATTAAAAATGCATTTTCATTCCTTCGTGTGACTGCTTGAAACCTAAATCTTCATAAAATTGAATGGCTTCTGGTCTCTTTTTATCCGTTGTCAATTGCAGTAAATGGGCATTCCTTTCTTTTGCTCGGGCAATTGCCCATTGAAACATTTTCTTTCCAATTCCTTGCCCTCGTTTGTCCTTTCTAATTCTTACAGCTTCAATTTGCGCCCTTATCCCACCTTGATACGTTAAGTATTGTATAAACGTCAATTGCAATGTCCCAATAATTTCGGTATTATCATTCTCGACAATAATTAATTCTTGATTTTCATCGGCGTTTATTTTCTCAAATGCTTTTAGATATTCGGATGGCAATGGTATTTGAAAATTTTCCCTTTTCTCTCCAAGTTCATCATCAGCAATCATCTTCACAATGGTTGAAACATCTTTTTCTGTGGCCTTTCTAAATTTCATTTTACTGCTTTTTACGTATTGCTGATCTTTGTGAGATGCTCACGACGCTGCAAATAATGTTTCTCGAAGATACGAAAAGCGATCGGATGGCTTTGAGAAAAGAAAGCGTGAAACGACTGAAAAGCATAAGGTAATTTGAGTTCGGAGTTGGACTTATTTTAAAGAGTAGGAACAATTTCTTATTCTAATTAGCCATGATTGTCTAACGGTAAAAAGAAAAAAGTTTTCTACAGGTTCAGTGATTAATCCAAAGACTCATTTAATTCGCGTCTTCCGTTGGATCAACCGTTGGATCAATAGTTTAAGCTCCAGAAATATTTATACCTACATTGTGAAAAAGAGTTAACGGACAGTTAAAATTAAACTATGGATATTGATTGGAATGTCACCTTTATTGACCCTGAATACTTACTTAAGATTGCTAGAGGTGATAAAAACCGAGTGTTTAAATACCTTAGTCAATTTCAATAATTAGTACCGCCTCGAGTCGAAAACCTAAAGACAAATTTATTGGCCGAAGATCGGAAAATGACGCGGCAAATATTGCATCAAATGAGTCCTCAATTACAATTTTTTGGAATATCGGATGTAGTCATTCCACTCAGGCGATTGGAGCATGAATATCTGGTGATGCCCATTGAAGATCTTAAATTGATTGTTAGTACTATTTTGATCAAACTTGATGGAGCGGTCAAAGAAATTGAGTTAATTTTGAAAAATCACTTTTAGGCGGAAAGCCTTTATATAGAAGCATTGAATAGATGAAAAACAGTATTGTATTAGTAGTAAGTTTCTTTTTTTTAATGATTTCTTATGCTCAAGAAACAAATGTCGATTCTTTACGGAGTGTTTGGAACGATAAAGGAAAGCCGGCAGATCAGCGCCTCGAAGCCTTAAATTTGATGGACCTAGATAAGGATGGTATGGTCTTAAGAGGTCTTAGTCCAGATACAATTTTCCAGCATGCTCAATTAATGTATGATTTTGCTAAAGCTAAAGGAATAAGTAAATGGATTGGAAGATCACATTTAAATAAAGGTAATTCCTATAATTTTAAACGAAACTATGAAAAAGCGATTGAGTGTTATGAGAAAGGATTAGCTGTTGGTGAAGAACATGACGACAAGCTGTTAATTGCGCATGCTTCCTCTAATATGGGTAAGATTTACATGATGCAAAGTGATTTCAGTAGGAGTGTTCCTACATTTTATAGAGCTGCCAAGAATTATAGAGCGATTGGAGACAGCAGGAATCTAGCTGGAGTTTTATCCGCAATTGCCATGGTATACACCTATCAGAATGAAAATGAAAACGCTTTAAAATATTTAGTTGAATCCTTAACCCTGCGAGAAGAGTTACTGCTTGAGGATAACAATTTTGATGATGAATTTGTGATTTCGGGGATGAAATCCACTATTGCAACGCTGTACACTTCCATAGGCGAAACCGAAATGGCGAAAGTATATAGTTCAGAACATTCAGATGAATTTCTGGATAGCCTAGAATCATCTGATGATCCAAGGGTGTTGGCTTAGATTGCTGATGAAGCTTTCATAAAGGGTGATACAACTAAAGGCTTAAATTTATTGTTGCAAAGTGTAAAATTGAGCAAGGAAAGTGAGGATTTCCGAAGTCAACTTGGATCGATTACATCTATTGCTCATTTATATTTGAGTCAAAAAGATAGCAGTGCCGCTTTGCCCTATTTGAATGAAATGTATGCCTTAGCTTTTAAGGTGAATGATGCCGTTTCTATGGCCAACTCATCCCAAACAATTGCAATTATTTATAAATCAGAAGGGAAGTTTAAAGAAACACTGGAAGCCTTTGAAAACTTTGTGAATGCCCGTGATCAAGTGCTCAATGATGAAAACACAAATGCAATATCTCGACTAGAAATTCAGACAGAATTTGACAAGCAAAAAATTAAAGATGATTTAGAAAACGAGAAATATAGTATCAGGACTAAGGCCTTTTAAGACCATTCCATGCTTATCTAAGTTCAGGGTGTCTAGGAAGTATGAAATCTGATTTGAGTAAATCATTTATTCCAGAATCGGATGTTTCAAATGACCTGGAATTACAAAAAATAAATAACGCCTTAGCTTAAAATAGCCAAGGCGTTATTTAGATCAATATTATTACTGATTATTGTTTAACTAACCTTTTAGTAATATTTTCAGAATCACCTAATAAATGTAGTGTGTATATACCTGCTGGGAGCTCTAAAACATCAATAACGTGACTTACGTTTTGATTTAACACATGAACCTCTTTTACCAATCGACCATTCATGTCTAAAATTTTAATCCATTCTAAATTAACGGTTGAGCTATTATTAATAGTTAGAACATCAGCTACAGGGTTAGGGTAAACTCTTACTGCATCCATTAACAATTGACTATCAGTATTTAAGGTTGAAATTATTCCTGTAAATGCCACTTCAGCGAATCCAATTAAACTACCTGGATCATTATAGTTACTTGTCACTTCAAAGCGGATAAACTTAGCGTATACTGGAGTAAATGCAAAAGTCTCTGCCGGAGTCGTTGGGGACATTACTTGTGCAAAAATAGTTGGCGAACCAGGAATAGGAGTGTAAGTAATACCATCTGGCGAAGATGAAACTATTACGCCTTGAACTCCTGTTGCGCCAGGACCAGGAGCATTATTGTTCCAAAATGATAAACCTTCCACCATAAATTGCCCGCCTAAATCAAAATCGATCGTTCCAGAATCATTGGCCGCATAAAAGGCGTTGTTAGGTGTTGTCATTTCATGAGTGGCTGATAAACTTGGGTAAGAATCTAAGCCAACCCCGTTAATTGTATTGTCAACTGTGGAACCAAAGGAAGGTACAAGTGATGTCGTCGCCGATACAGGGTTAATAATTTGTTGTGCCTGACCTACTGTAACAGTAAGCAGTAGAGAAACAAGTGTAATTATTTTTTTCATAATAAATTGATTTGATGAAAAGCAGAATTGCTTGGCCAAATGTATCCTGACTATGTTGTACCAACAAGCACTATTTATCCACTGGTCAAGTGATCTATCCAATGGCTGATTTAGTATAAACTTACCGTTGGATCAACCGTTGGATCAATAATTGAATCTCAAGAGTTATTTATACTTATCATTGCGCAAATGAGTTAGCCAGTATTTAAAATTAAACCATGGATATAGAATGGAATGTCACTTTTATTGACCCTGAATACTTGCTTAACATTGCTAGAGGCGACAAGGATCGAGTGTTCAAATACCTTAAGCAATTTCAAGAATTAATTCCGCCTCGAGTTGAAAGTTTAAAGACAAGCCTATTGGCCGAAGATCGGAAAATGACGCGGCAAATATTGCATCAAATGAGTCCCCAATTGCAGTTTTTTGGGATATCAGATGTTGTCATTCCTCTTAGGCGATTAGAGCATGAATACCTTAGTATGCCAATAGAAGATCTTAATTTAATCGTTAGTACCATCTTGATAAAGCTTGATGGAGCGATCAAAGAAATTGAGTTGATTTTAAAAAATCACTTTTAAACGAAAAATCCTTACATAAAAGTATTGAATAGATGAAAAACGGTATTGTAGTAGTAATAAGTTTCTTTTTTTTAATGACCTCTCATGCTCAGGAAACGAATATAGATTCTTTACGAGGGGTTTGGGATAATAAAAAACTGTCCGCAGATAAACGATTGGAAGCCTTAAACATGATGGACTTAGATAAGCATGGAATGGTCTTAAAAGGCCTTAGTCCTGATACTATATTTCAACATGCTCAATTAATGCATGATTTTGCAAAAAACAAAGGAATAAAAAAATGGATTGGCAGATCCTATTTAAATAAAGGCAATTCCTATAATTTAAAAGGGGATACTAAAAAAGCAATTGACTACTATGAGAAGGCATTAACTTATGGACAAGAGCAGGGCGATAAGAAATTAATTGCAAATGCTTCTTCTAATATGGGCAATATTTTTCTGATGCGAAGTGACTTCAGTAGATGTATTTCAGCATCTTATAGGGCTGCTAAAAATTATAGAGCAATTGGAGATAAGAGAAATCTAGCTGGTGTTTTATCCGTAATTGGGGTCGTGTATGGTTATCAGAATGACAATGACAATGCTATAAAATATTTAGTTGAATCCTTATCGCTAAGAGAAGAATTACTGCGCGAGGAAAATAATTTTGAAGATAAATTTGTGATTTCAGGGATGAAATCCACTATCGCAACCTTGTACACTTCCCTGGGAGATACTGAAATGGCGAAAGTATACAGTTCAGAACATTCAGATGAATTTATGAATAGTCTAGAATCATCTAATAATCCAAGGGTATTGGGCTATCTTGCTGATGAGGCTTTGTTAAAGGGCGATACAACTAAAGGTTTAGATTTATTGATTCAAAGTGTAGAGTTAAGTAAAGAAAGTAAGGATTTTAGAACTCAACTTGGAACGATTACATCTATTGCTCATTTATATATGAGTCAAAAAGATAGCAGTGTCGCTTTGCCCTATTTGAATGAAATGTATGCCTTAGCTTTTAAGGTGAATGATGCCGTTTCTATGGCCAACTCATCCCAAACAATTGCAATTATTTATAAATCAGAAGGGAAGTTTAAAGAATCACTGGAAGCCTTTGAAAACTTTGTGAATGCCCGTGATCAAGTGCTCAATGATGAAAACACAAATGCAATATCTCGACTAGAAATTCAGACAGAATTTGATAAGCAAAAAATTAAAGATGATTTAGAAAACGAGAAATTAGTCTCCGTAGAAATTCAAAAGAAAAAAAACCAACAACGATTATTAATAATCATAAGTATCGGATTACTGATTACCATCGCGTTGATTGTTGTCATTTTTAGTAGGCTTAAATTAACTAGAAAGCAAAAAGAGATCATTGAAGAACAAAAGAAAAAGGTAGAACAATCGGGTAAATATAAAGAACAGTTTTTGGCAAATATGAGCCATGAAATTAGGACTCCCATGCATGCAATTTCTGGAATGGTTAAAATTTTGGAACGAAATGTACATCCAAAATCTCAAGATCTATTTCTTAATGCCATGAAAGTTAGTTC
>JAWUWJ010000182.1:0-12236 GCA_034111925.1 Crocinitomicaceae bacterium | reverse complement strand
TCAGGAGCATTCATCAATAAGCGTATTGTGGAAACAAGTGGGTTTGACAACGGCATTTATTTCGTTAAAATCACAAATGGAACTGTTGGATTGAAAACAGAACGAATCATTATAAATCATTGATAAACATGAAACAAATTTCCATAACCCTTTTGCTTTTTGCATTCATTGGCTCAAGCTATGGACAAATCACCAGCATTCATCTACAATCTATTGTATCTGGAGTCTACACTGGAACCGTTAATCCAGCTGATTTCCCAACGCATAATTTTTCAGGAGAAACAATCGAAATAAACGCGAATGCCACATCAGAAGTCCGGCCTTGCATACTGTTTCTAAACCTCACACAAACAGCTCAAAACTGGACCATTTCTAGAAGAAAAATAGGGGTTGATGCTTCATGGAGTGATTTCTTGTATTTTGTTGAAACGAATGATCCATTTGGCGGAGTTGTAATTGATCATGCAACAATGGATATTGATTTATGGTTGGCTCCAGCATCTACAGAAACACCTATCGGCACCTCTGGATCACTAGACTTATCCCCAGGTATTTTTCCCAATTCCAATACAGGTGGATGCGGAACATATAGATACTATTTAGGAACAGCAGCGGATCCCTTTCAAGACTCGGTTGATGTACAAGTTTGCAACACCCTTGGAGTCGATGATTTAAACGAAATTGAAGCAAATATTTACCCGAATCCTAGTTCAAGTCAACTCAACGTGGAAGCAGATTTAATAGACGCTACGATTGCAATTACAGACCTCGCAGGGCGTACATTAATGGTCGAACCATTCAATAATGAAATGAACCTTAATGTTGCCGAACTTAAGGATGGTGTTTACTTTGTAATCATTGAAAAAAAGGGAATATCAACGATTAAAGAGAAAATAATAGTTCAGCACTAAGCCCTGTTCATCTTCTCAGAATAAATCAGTTCATTTTCCTTAACTTTGGTAAAAACTGAATCTTGGGGCTGACTTCTCATTTTATAACTGCGCTTAACATTCCTTTTACGAGGAAGTTGTCATTTGTTATATGAAGTCCATTTTCACATATCTCCTTATCTTCTTTGCTGGATCTACATTTGGGCAAACCAATTTTGTTTCTCAACACAGCTTTTTCAAAGATCATGTCTTTGCCAATAAATTAGAAAAACCCTACAACGGCGGCTCCTTTTTTCCACTGACCGAGCGTGAATATGACATCGTTCCGGCGATTATCGATTCGACAAAACAATACTACGATTTCACTGTCACGCTTTTTAGAAAACACCTTTTCGAACTGAAGGGAAAAGACTTTCATATTGGAATTTCACCAATGCTCGACATCTCCAGAGGGAAGGATTTTGCGGACACATCAGATCGAAAATTATTTCAAAACACCAGAGGATTTATCGTTGAAGGAGGCTTTTTTAAGAACTTTTCGTTCATGACTTCATTCTATGAAAATCAAGCGCGCTTTACCCAATACGAATCCAATACATTCCGTGCATTGGGCGAATTGTATCCTACAGGAAGCGATTACCTAACGCAAAACGCCGTCATTCCAGGATCGGGACGAACGAAGGAATTTAAGGAAGATGGATTCGATTACGGCTATGCGATTGGAAACATCGTCTATTCTCCCATAAAGCAATTGACCATTTCGACAGGAAACAATCAGCATTTTATTGGTGACGGGCATCGATCACTGTTGCTTTCGGATCATTCGTACAGCTCTCCTTATTTCATGGTGGATTGGCAAATCTCTCCCAAATTTCGTTTTAGCTACATGCGCTCTCGGTTGATGAATCTCATTCGGAAACCTGTAACAAGCTCAGTTGAATCGTTTTACGAAGCAAAAGGATATTCAGTGAATTACTTCACGTATCAACCCAACGAGAAAATCAGCATTAGTCTGTTTGAAGGTGCTATTTGGAACCGAGGCGACTCCGTTACAAGTCACGCTTCTCATCCAATGTTCTACAATCCAATTCCGGCTCTTTCATCCCTTGCATTAATGAATAAGGGCGAATTGAACTCAATTATTGGATTGAACCTAGGCGTTCAAGTAGCAGATAAGCACCGTGCTTATGGGCAAGTAGCATTGAACGGTTCAAGATTTGACAAAGTAGGATTCCAACTTGGCTACCGAGGATACAACTTTTTCGGACTTCAGGATTTCATGATTCAAGTCGAATACAACAACGTTCCTTTGGGATTGTACGAAGCGGACAATAAACGATTGAGCTATTCGCATTACAACATGTCGCTCGGTCATTCTAGAGGGAATGGGTTTCAAGAAATTTTACTGCGCAGCAATTATGAATTCAAACGGATGTATGCAGAGTTAAGCCTCAACTATTACCTTTTAGAAGATTATGAAGGGCTCGGATTGCTTCCCGTTACCAAAGATGCCATTTGGTACAATCCAGAATCATTTAAAGTGCTTAACACTTCGGTGGAACTCGGCTATAGAATCAATCGGAAATTGAACTTTACGGTTTTCACTTCAGCGACGATTCGAGGAACAACCCGAGCTGACGCAGGAAACACTTCTTTTTTCAATTTCGGACTACGAACTGATTTAAACAACCATTATTCAGACTTTTAATGAAAGGGATTTTTTACATAGCGCTTTTCATATCATTCGGGTCTTTCGGTCAAGGGTTTCAAGGTGGCCTTCAAACCACTGAGCGAGTAATAGGTCCTCCCCAAGCTATAAACCCTCACATTGGAGGTGTTGGACGCATCTTCGAAGAACTTCCCACTGATAACGTTTTAGACCTTTCAATAAAGACACACACAAGCATTAAGCCTGCGATTCGAATTCAACCTGAAAATGCGACTTTAAATAGAAATTACACCGACATCAATGGTCTCGTCGATTGGAATTATTTAAAATCAACGACAACGAACTTTAAGCAGGGTCAATACAAACTAGGTGTTGGGGCAGAATTTGAATCGTACCTCAACGGAAAATGGTTCTTTCGACTCGCTGCGGTTCAGGGGATAGCAGAGACAGACTCTTTGTACACTCCGAAGACCTATTTCCAATGGCAGAAAGGCAAAACGAATTATTACACGGATATTCGCAGCCGAATTAGCTATACGCCAAACCACATCTTCAATTTTCAAGCGGGTCTGGACCACAACTTTATTGGAGAAGGATCGAGATCGATGTTTTTGGATGACTATGGAAAACCGTATCCGTTCGCGATGATTCGTGCACGGTTCTGGAGGTTGGAATATTCAATTCTCTATCAATTCATGCGAGAAGGACGGCAGAATGATTGGGAAGGCAAATTCGCTTCAAGCCATCACATATCATTCAACGCTGCAAAATGGTTGAACATTGGAGTTTTCGAAACGGTTGTTTTCCAACCAAAAGACACATTGCTTCATCGTGGATTTGATGCTGAATACCTCAACCCAATGGTTTTTTACAGACCGCAAGAATATTCATTGGGATCATCTGACAATGTTCTTTTAGGAATTGAAGCTACGGCCAAATGGAAACAGCACACGGCTTATTTTCAGTTTATTATTGACGAATTTTTCCTTGCTGAAATAAGAGCACGCAGCGGTTGGTGGGCGAATAAATTCGGAGGTCAATTGGGCGTTAAAGGACGTTTCCAAAAAGGGAATCATAAATTCTTCTACAGGGCAGAAACCAATTTCTCACGACCATTTACGTATTCCCATATCTCGGAAGAACTCAATTACGGAAACCAAGGAACGCCATTGGCACATGTTTACGGCTCTAATTTCGCGGAAATTTTAGGTGAATTGAAATGGGAAAAGGAAAAGTGGGGAGCCAATTTCTTTACCAACTATTCTTTTCACGGAAGTGACAAAGATGGGTTCAATTACGGAGCTGATATCTACCAGCCGTACATCAATCGACCGTTTGAATTGGGTCACTTTATTGGAAATGGAATCCAGCGTAATTTCTTCAGAACACAATTGACAGTCAACTATTCAATTTTGAGAAAACGACCTTTGAAATTATTCATTCAAAATATACTCGTTCACGATGTTCAAAACAATCATACGAATTACACAGTTGTGATTGGACTGCGCAGTATGCTTTGGAACGATTATCGAAATTATTAATGCTTCCATTTATGAGAACTTTACTCCTTCTATCGCTTGTACTTTTGGCCTCAGTCAATGTTCAGGCTCAAAAGCATTCACGGTTGGTGATGGCTCAAGTTCATTATGACAACCAAGAATTCGAAAAGGCAAGGGAAGATATTGACCTCGCGTTTGAGCAAAAAAACCTTTCTAAAAAAGCTAAGGCTTGGCTCTTAAAAGGCAAAATTTATTACTCGCTCGCTACCAGCGCTGGTACGAAGGCCTCTCCAGAAGGAAAGTTGAAGTATTATCAAGTGGCTGTCACTGCATTTGAGCAGGCGAAATTAACAGATAACAAGGTCATTCATACTACGGAGATTTGGCGCAATCAAAAAAGGATGAATGCGGTATTCTTGAACGAAGGCGTACTTAGTTTCAACGGGAGGGATTACGCCAATGCGCTGACTTTTTTCGACTTGAGCCTTCAAACTGCTAAAAGTCTTGGGTTCACCGATTCATTGGCCATTTACAACAGTGGTCTTACTCTTGAAAAGATGGATCGATTTGATGACGCCATTAAAATGTATAAGCAATGTGCTGAGATGGATTACCGAGGTGCTAAGATTTATACGATCATCCAGTATCTATACACGAAAACCGAACACCCTGAAAAAGCAAAAGCCAATTTGGCGGAAGGAAGGGTAAAATACCCAAAGAATATTGAATTATTGACGACTGAATTGAACAACAATTTGAAAGATGGAAATTTCGAAAGAGCATTTAAATTGATCAATGAATCCATCGCGTTAGACCCCTCGAATGCAGAATTGTACTTCACAAGAGCATCGTTGAAAGAATCAATGGAAAAGCCTGGGTCTGATATCGTTTCGGATTACGAAGAAGCCTTGAAATTTAATTCTGAATACTACGATGCTCAATACAGCATTGGCGTGTACTATTACAAGGTTGGTTCAAATTTATTGAAAGAATCCAACATTACAGATGATTATGAAGAGTCTTCTAAGATCTCCAAATTGGCAAAAATAGAATATCGAAAATCGCTTTCAGCTTTTGAAAAAGCACTGCTGTTAAAGCCAAACGAGAGAGCGGTAATGGAAGCTCTTAAAACACTTTATTCTCAGTTAGACATGACTGAAGAATATGAGGGGATGAAGGAGAAATTGGCGAATTAAGCAGAGGCAGTAAATCAAGAATTTTTTTTCCTACACACCAAGCGGCACTGCAGTTCACTTCTCACTCAAGCCAATTTTTGAAGGTTTTCACTTTTTCTCTAGCGACTATCACATCTTCATCAATGGTTGTTTTCAGGACTACTTTTAATCGTGAGTTGCTGTGCTGAATAATTTTATCAATGGCGTCTATGCAAATTATGTGTTTTCGATTTACGCGGAAGTACTTTTTTGGATCTACCATTGTTTCTAATTGATCCAAAGGGTAATCGATCACATACTGTTTTGCTTCATTCGTGCACAAAAAACTTCCTTTATCTCTACTAAAAAAACAAGCAATGTCGCTGATGTCAAACAAACGAATCTTCTCGCCAATTTTAACCGTAAATCGCTCTTTGTAATTTACTTTGCGCGCATCGTTTATGGCTTTGAGTAGAAGCACAGAATAATTGGGCTCAGGCTGGGTCGAATTAAACTTATCAAGTGCTTTTTCCAAGTCGATCTTTTGAATTGGTTTCAATAAATAGGCGATGCTGTGATGGTCAAATGCGCGAATCGCATAATCGTCGTAAGCCGTTGTAAATATGACCGGAAACTTCTTTTTTACGTGTTCTAAAATTGAAAAGCTAAGTCCGTCTTCGAGTTGAATGTCAAAAAAAGCGAGATCAATAACTGGTGTGTTTTCGATGAATTCAATTCCTTCATCAATTGATTTAGCATGGCCGATGATGCTTATTTCAGGAGCAACCCTTGACAATAAGATCTTTAATTTTTCGAAGGCAATCAATTCATCTTCAACAATTAGGACTTTCATACGTTTTGTTTTTGGAGAATGGGAATGTGAACTAAAAAATGAGTCTCAGTTGCCTCGATTTTCAATTCTTCATCTGTTAGTGCAGCGTAACGCTCTCGAAGGTTATTGATTCCAAGCTCATGTGAAGGTTCTTTTTCACGTTTCAATTGGATATTGTTTCGAACGAGAATAAAATTGCCCTCCGTTTTAATTTCTATTTGCAACGGATGTGATTCGCTTATAGTATTGTGCTTTATCGCGTTTTCCAATAATAACTGCAGCGCCATAGGAACTACAAAACCATTTGAAACTTCAATGTTAATGGTCGTTTTAATGTGATCGTCGAAACGAATGTTATTGAGGTACAAAAAATCATTGACCAAATCCAGTTCTGTTTCAATCGGCACCACTTCAACTTTTTGAACATCCAAAACATAGCGGTACAACTTAGACAATCGGTGTGTAAACATGTCTGCTTTATCGGCATCAATGTAAATAAGTCCACTTAAAGTATTCAATGCATTGAACAAAAAATGCGGATTTAATTGATTCTTTAAGGTGTCATATCGATATTTTGATAATTGGCCCTCTACTTCGGAAACACGCTTGTAATAGCGTTGTAAATCCCGCGCAAAATAGCGAGCCAAAGCAACAAGGTAAATTGTTGTTCCGATGATCAATTCACTTCCAATGGCATACATCCCGAAGGGGTGACGAATCAATTGTGAAAATGTGACTCCTTGTGTAATCGAAAACCATAGATAGTTAACAAAGAGAACATTAACAAAGATAAAAGCGATTACAGAAAGAACTGCAATGACAAAATACTTCGTAGGGTTTTCATAAACACTATCATTTTTAAAGATTGTTCGCGTGATAATACTACTCCCGAAAGCGATGGAAGTCCCAATGATTGTACCGTACAAAACATTGAGGAAAATCGCACCATAACCTCCGTTGACTCCGGCAAAATAAAAGGTACATCCTAAACTAATTAGTAGGATGATACCCATATTTATTATTCCCTTTTTTGAGATTCGTTTTCTTTGATTCATCGTCTTAAAATAAGTTCTTTTTTTAATCTACAACGATTGTTTCTGAAAGCATTCCTGTTTTGTCCGTCACGAGCACTTGATAAATCCCTGCTGGTAAGTCTAAAAGATCCATAGAAATGGTGTCTCCGGAAAATTGTTCGATCTTCAACACGGCACCTTTCTGATCTATAACTTGAACCTGACCCGATGTAGATTTCTGCAATTCAATCGTCAAAGTGTCTTTCGTAGGGTTTGGAAAACAACGCATGCTTTTCGATTTCAGCGTTTCTATCGATAGGTAAGAACCAAATCCAATTGCATCAATTTCCAGAACCGTTCCAGCAGGTATAGAACTTGCATCACTATTGGAAGATGAAAACATAACGTTCATAGAATCCGGCGCGGCACCAGCATCGTAATCAATTGTAACTGAAAATGCAGTCCAACCGCCTGAAGTTTCAGTAAAATCGAAACGTCCGCGTCCAACTTCTACTCCATTTTCCGTAAACCAAACAGAAACGAATCCTGTATCAAGACCTGATGGTGCATACTTGAATTGTCCAAAAAGCTCTGTTGGCAAATCTGTATATGCCTCTCCTCCTTCCACATCTCCATCCTGTGCGCTCCAATCTACAACAAAATCGCCTGCCGTAAGGATTGCTGGAACTGCAGGCCCTCCCATAATAGATGTACTTGTCAATTGTACCGAATACATTCCCTCGTAAGGATCAGTATTGCTTTTTTCAATGCACTCAATTGTTCCAACGGTCATCCCACTGAACAGGATATCCTTATTGAAACCGTCCCAATATTCTGGAAGTTCTCCAGTTTCTGCAGCCACCCAATTTTCGAATCCGTCAAATCCATTTACCAATTCCGGTTGCTGTGAGAAAGCAACTCCTGACATACATAGTGCTAATACTGTAATTGATCTTTTCATAATTTCCTTTGTTTTTAATTATGAATCAAACATACTGGACTACTGGACCGCAAGGAAATTATTGTTACTGAACTGTTGAATGTGATGGATGAATTGTAGAATACAATCCTTTTCTTTCGAAATGAATATTCTTTGTCCATTTTACTTGATTAAAAAGAACGGGAAAATCAGTTAGAAAACACGCGACGAAATCCCTCTGGAGCTCGAGGCTTAGTATTTGGTTCATCTACGCGGTATTCAACTGCTGCGAAACGTTTGAACCGATACGAAAACAATAAATGAAATTAATAATCCCATTTCTTACGAAACGAATCGTAGAAATTCACTCCCACCTTCCATCGAACGGCCGCTTTCTCAAAATTATTATCTGAAGCGACTGCGTATACCCCAATTTTGAAAAGCTGTTTCTTAATTCTCAGCATTCGCTCTAGGCCAACATAGAATTCGACTTGATTGAAATTCGATTCCGGAATCATTAATAAACCACCGCCGATTGTTTCCTCAAGGCCGAGCTTGTTCAATCCCCAAATCTTATTCAAAAAGAATCCGTTGAAATGATGAATGAAATTGGCTTGTAAATATTGATTTGAAGTGTTCAATGAAGTGTCCAGCATTTGCATCGATTTCGTTGGATCGGAAAAGAAGAATGCATCTGATGTTCTGAAGTATTTGTTTTCAATTGCTCGGAGATTGCTTTTGCGCAAAAATGCACCGGCTACAACTTCAATTTCAGAATTTCCCAAGGAGTTTAAGCTGACGCGATCACTCATTCCAATTTCCAAAAAGTCGAAATCGGATTGGCTGTCAAAAACATTTGGGAGACCCTTTCTGTATTTCAATTTCAACAAAGGCCATTTGTCACCCGTAACAATTTTCTTGTTCCCTCGCATGATGTATTTCTGTCTGATTCTGTATGAGAATTCACCTTCTACTAAGAAAATTGAATAATCATCAAACGCCGCAGGTGCCTGAAAAGTCCCAAACACATCTACCCATTTTGGATATTCAATATTTTCAATTGCGCGTCTTTTTGAATATTCCACACTCGTTCTGAAGTACAATCCATTGACGATCTCAAATTCATGATCTGCTTTTACTTTTTGGTTGCGCACTCTGTTTGAAGGAGCCAACGTTCCTTGCACACTTTCGTATCCATTAATGAAATCATACGTATCTCCAAAAGTTAAAGACAAGCGTGAAAATCGTTTCGGATTGTACGTGTATCCAACCCTCAAGCTCCCTTTCAAATCATTGTTGTTGAATCCATAATCAACTTCAGGTGAAATGTCAATCGCTTGGCCATTTTCAAACTCCTTATTATAGCTCATTTGAAGCTTGTGACGATATCCTCCAACGCCAAATGGAACTACTTGTTGAAGCAATGGCGCGAACCAAATCTCCTGTTTTTTAAATGTATTTCTAAATCCAACTCCGTTAAAAAGGAAATCCCAAACATTCAAAGAATTGTAAATACTATCCTGCTGTCCAAGATATTCTTCGCTTTCCAGATGGTTCATTACGCTGTCTTGAATTCGAATAAATTCTATTTCTTCTTGCTCCAAATAAAACGGTCGAACACCTTCCCAATAACTCGGCTCTCGGTTGAATGCTTCCTCTTGATATACTTGTGTTTCTAACCAAAATCGCTTCTTACTGTCGTCGAAATCGAATTTGTAGTTGGAGTGAGACACTTTTGAATTGCCATTGATAAAGAACTTGCCGTCTTTAAAATTACGCTCTTGAACCAGGTATACGAATTCGCGTTGTGTCGGAACAACATGCCCGTCAACATTGTCATAATTACAAATGATGCGCATTTCTTTGAAATAATCCATCGCGCCTTTATTTACGGCCAACTCATATCCTTTTGGTTCAAACGAAACAGAGCGAATGAAGATGGTTCCAGAAAACAAAGCTTCTTGCTCGAACATTGGATCAACTCGAATTTCATAGATCATTTGGTCGCCTTCCATGAAGGAACCTTCCAAATAGAAATTGTAATAAGCAAACGCATTATACGATAACGGCGAGATGATTGGCTGCTGCGAAATAGACGGAGCATCGATTAAACTTTTAAATATATTGATGTCTGCATCTTGAATTCCATTGACGAAAATGTAAGGATTGCTCTCAACATCTGCTCCTGCTTCGCCGAGTTCGTCATCGCTAAAAGAGACCGTTACGCTTCCCGTATTTTTTACTTTTTCAGTATAATCGATAAATCCAGTGATTACATCCTTATAGCGGTTTTTCGATTGAAAATAAGACCTTCCATTCCATTCGGTGATGTTCATCTTGGACATACTAAGCGCCGTTGAATCCATTAATGAATCCACCCTTACTTTCGTTCTTTTGTCCAAGGTTGTAAAGCAATATGTTTCGCATTCGTATCGGTTCGCTCCTTCCAAAAAACTCTTTCTGCGGTCGATCACCTGCTTCATGATGTTCTTCCCTTTCTTACGTTTATTTAAGGAAGTGACTTTAACTTCGCCTATGTCTTGAATGCTGCTTTTCAAAATCACATTGAATCTTAAAATGTCTCCGCTTACTGCAAGTAGTGTGTCCAAAGGCACATAACCGATTTGAGAAATTCGAATTTCATGCGTACCGTGGTTTTGCACTTCAAGTTGGTATTCTCCTTTACCATTCGCGATAGTTCCGAAGCTTGTGTTCTTGATCCAAACTTTAGTAAATGGCAATGCCATTCCTTGTTCGTCTGATATAGTTCCTTTTAAGACTTGCCCAAAAGAAGTTGAGCCGAATACGAGGAGGAATGAAAGTAGAGTTATTGTTTTCAAAATGTACGTTAGTTTTCAGTAAGACTTGTCAGTCTCTAGAAAGTTACACAATCCAATTTTTTTAATTTGAAAAAACTAAAAAAGGGTGTTCCACCACTGTCGGCAAAACACCCTTTTCAACATGTATAGAGTTTCGTAGGTTAGGTTGAATTATAACCCTATCACATGTTTGATTTCCACTTCAGTAATCTTACGGCGTTTCCCTTCTTTGTTCAAGTAGGTCCGATTGACAAGTCGTCCGTGGATTGCAAGTTGTTTCCCTTTTTCAGCGTGGTTCTCGATGAATTTGGCGATGTTGCCCCAAGCAAATACACGGTGCCATTCTACTTTGGCCTTTTTGTCTTTCATCGTGTATTTGTTTGTTGCAAGTCTAAAACGAGCAATTTTGTTTCCGTTGTCGAAGTTGGTAATTTCTGGCGTTGAGCCAAGGTTTCCGATTAGTGTAACGTGGTTTTTTAGTGTTTGCATTTATTTTAGGGTTTTTGGGATTGGATATTAGATGTTAGACATTAGAATTTAGACATGAGGTTAGAGGTGAAGTTTCAGAATCACAGAAATTGCACTTCATAACTCATAATTTCTAATTATCTACATAATAATAAGGTCGTTCACTTCAACTTCAGAAATGAATCGTTTTTCGCCGCTTTTTTGATAGAAACGTGTTGTGAGTTTGCCTTCGATCGCCATTTCCATTCCAACGGTTCCGAGTTCTTCAAGGACTTGTGTCCATCGTCCCCAGGCTGAGATTCTGTGCCAGTGGCTTTTGTTTTTTGTGTTTCCTTCTTCGTCGAGGAACGTTTCTTTGGTGGCCATTGTAAATTGTGCGACTTTTCTTCCGCTTGGTAGGATGTAGAATCGTGGTGCTGAGGATAATTTTCCGATAAGGTTAACGTGGTTCATTTTAATGTGTTTAGTAGTGAAAAAAATGGAGCCGTGCGGCGGTTTTTCCGCAACGACTCCGTGGTTAGGTGCTTCGTCTAATGTTTTCAAATGGCTGTCTGAACAACACGAGAAAACTTCGTCGAAGGCTTGTTGTAGGTTATTATGCATTGGCTGTTTTGGGTGAGATAATTAGAAACTCATTAACTTCGATGGAACAGCCGTAGCGTTTCTCTCCCTTTTTCGTCTCGTAATTTTCGTTCACCAATTTACCCTCGGCTACAATTTCTTGACCTTTCTTTAAGACTTTGGATACGTGCTCTGCTGTTTTACCCCACGCTTTAAGGGTGTGCCACTGTGTGTTCTCTTTCCAGGTGCCGTCCTTGCCTTTGTAACTCTCGTTCGTTGCAAGTGTGAATCGTGCAAATGCTACTCCTGATTCTAGGGTTACTACTTCTGGCTCCGCTCCTAAGCGTCCAATCAAACTAACTTTGTTTCTCAATGCGTTCATGTGTTTTGTTTTTGAACATTATTCGTTTTT
>JAWUWJ010000181.1:0-37708 GCA_034111925.1 Crocinitomicaceae bacterium | reverse complement strand
ATCAAGATTGTTCTTCGTCGATAAGTTAATTGACATGGGAGGTCAAGTTATTTTATGTGATCCACACAGAGCTACAGTTATCGGAATGGACAGAAAGAACTCTTTAAGAGGGATTCAGATGACTTCTCCAGATATTAGAGCGGGAGTTTCTTTATTGATCGCGGCGCTTTCTGCGGACGGTAAGAGTACAATTCACAACATTGAACAAATAGATAGAGGGTACCAAGATATCGATATTCGATTGAATAATTTGGGCGCTGATATTAGAAGAATAGGATAACCATCCAGTACAGAATTGAAAAGCTCGGCATGTTGTCGGGCTTTTTTTATTTGCCTACCTTGTATCGATAAAATTAAAATATGAAATACGCAATCATCTTTATTGGACTATTATTTTTTGGATTCACGCCTGCGATGGCACCTGCTAAAGCTCCTGGTAAAGGATCAATCGCGCCTGATTTTGAATTGAAATCACCAAAAGGGAAAACGATAAAATTATCGAAGCTTAAAGGAAAAGTAGTACTTATCGACTTTTGGGCTTCTTGGTGCAGACCTTGCCGTGCAGAAAACCCCAATGTGGTTGAAGCCTACAACAAATACAACAAATCTAAATTTGAAAATGGAAATGGATTTGAGGTTATTAGCGTTTCACTGGATCGGGACAAACAAAAATGGAAAGACGCCATTGAAGCCGATGGGCTTATTTGGAAAGATCATGGTTTTGACGAAGGAGGGAAAGTATCCACTCAATACGGTGTTAAAACCATTCCTACAGCATTTTTAATTGACGGTGAGGGGAAAATAATTGCGTCGGGCGCAGACATTCGTGGACTCAAGCTCCACATGACTTTGGATAATCTATTGAAGAAGTAACAATCTGATTTCTCTATAAATAGATGCTTTGATTATTGGTCAAACTAAATTTTTCTTCGGTGAGAAACGTTACCTTTTGTGCAATGTCACATTATCTTATAGAACACAATATCGGAAACATGAAAAAAATCATTTACATATCAACCGCATTATTAGTCCTCATAGCATGTGGTCAAGCTGAGACGAACGCCGCAATAAAGGCTGAATCAGGGGAAGCAATTGCGGAGTCAGTAATCAAACCCTTAAATTTCGATTTAGGAGCTACGACATATAAAGTTGATGCCCTGAAAGGAGATACCATCTTTTTAGACAATGGGGGGACTGTAGTTTTTGATACGGATTGTTTCGTTGATTCTGAAGGGAATCTTGTTAAAGGTGAAGTAGATGTAGCATGGCAAGAGTTTCATTCTTTGGCAGATATAATGGCATCTGGAATTCCAATGAAGTTTGATTCTGCTGGTGTTGACAATGATCTTATTTCTGGTGGAATGTTTACGATTCAAGCTTCCCAGAAAGGCCAACAAATTGAAATGGCCAAAGGCAAAGGAGCTGAGGTTAATATGGTTTCTCTTCAAGATACACCGTGTTATAACTTCTATGATTTAGATGAGGAAACTGGGGATTGGAATTATCAAACTACGAAAAATGGTGAGGTAGTTGAAGAGATAGAACCAACAGTAGACAAGGTTGACGGGGCAATAATTGAAGCCCAATTGAGCTTAAAGGATTATCCTGAATTGCAGGATAAAGATTTAATTGGATGGAAAACAACAACTGAACTTTCTAAAAAAACAACGTCTTGGTTGAAGCAACCAACAACGAAAATTAGAATTCTTAAAAATGCTGGAAATTTCTATGTCTTAGAAGCAAAAGCTGGGAAAGCGCTCAAAACATTCAAGGCGAATCCGTATACAATAGAGCAGGCAATTATTGACTCAAGAGCCAATCAATCTGAACACGATCAAGCAATTAATGAAATTGAAGAATACCAAAATAAAATGGCTGCAGGTAAGGTTGTTAGAAGTATTCGTGTTGAAGGATTTGGGACTTACAACTGGGATATTTGTGGTAAAAGAGAAAACTCAAGAGGTATCTTAGCCAGTTTTGATTTTCCAACGGGTGTCAATAAAAAGTTAGTAACGATGTCATTGATTTCACCGGAAGAAAACGCCGTTATTAATTACAATCCAGAAGGTGATCATAATTTCTCCTTTGATCCAGGAAAGAAATGCTGTCTTGTTGCAATACTGCCCTCGAATGAGTTGGTAATTGTAGATAACAATGGCTTTAACAAAGCCAGAGAATTATCAAATGGAAGTCCTCACACTTTCACATTTAAAAAAACTGGAATTAAATTGGAGTCCCCTGAAGAATTGTCTCACTATATTGATAAATTGATTTAAGGTGAATGAGATTTGTATTTCTGTCCATATTATGCGTTGTCCTATTTTTTAAAGCAGGAGCTCAACAGTATTTCATTGGAAACGAAAACGGTCAGTGGACAATACTATCAAAGGGAGAGAAATTAAAATTACCACTTTCGTATTACGGCCTCAGTAACTTTGATATGGCTGGATTTGCGAGTTACGGCGAAGACGGTAAATATGGAGTACTCAATTCCAATGGAGCCGTCATTGAGCAACCCATATACAATTCAATTGAGCAATTAGGAGGCGGTTTTTACAATTGCGTTACGGATAGCGGAAGAGTAGTAATTGAATTCAACCAGGAAAAGCCCAGAGTAGTTTCGTACGATGAGTTAAACAAACTCGAAGATACATGGTATGAATTATTGAAAGAAGATAGTTTTTGGCTCATCAATACAACATCTCAAAAGTGGATATTCATGGACTCTACGATGTTCATGTTCGAGAATGGTTTTGGTTATGTCAAAATAATGGATTCTGGTGTACCTAGAATTTTTGATGGACAGGGAAATGAACACGATTTAACTGGAGGTGAAGTGCTCTTTAATGAAGATCATGTCCAACTTTTACTAGCAACAGGAAATAGAATCGTCTATGCCGATCACGAGGTGGAATTGCCTTTGAAGATCGATTACCTCAACGTGAAAAAAGAGGAAATTCTTTACACTGCTGATGGTAAGACAACAATTTTAGATCCTACTGACGGCCGTCTTGTATTGTCTATTTCTTGTGATAAACTGAATCGAGTGAGTTCAAGTGTTTTCATTTTTACAAAAGGGTGGAACTCAGGTCTGGTGAAGTTTGATGGAACTATAATCTGTCCGGCGATATACAATTCTATTTCCAAACAAGGAAAATACTACGCGGTTTCTAACGCGAATGGACGCGGCTTAATGAATAGTGCCGGCGTCTTAATTGTACCGTGTAAATTTGCCTCTATTCGCCCCAAATCAAATTTCTTTGTCGTTAGTACTAGCTTGGGAACCAAAGGGATTTATTCGCAATTGACGAAGAAAATGTTCCTTAGTCCGAGCTATGATAAAATCGCGATATCATCGGATAAAATTAGAGGGTGGATCGCTGATAACCTTGTCTTAATCGAATACGATAGTTTGCATCATATCACGAGTAAACTTGTTTTGCAGAACACAATAAGTAAATACATATTGGCGTCAAGTAAATCAACTGAAAGTATTGATGAGAGATTGTATACCATTGGTTGGTTTGATGATACAAAACCTATCTATGACAAAGACGGATTCCAGAGTGGAGAAAAGGTGAGGTGGGGAATTCGGGACGCCAATGATAGTCTCTTATGCAAGGCAAAATATAAAACACCCAATTACATTCCACTTGCAGGTTTTAGTACTGTTTTTCGAGGGTTAGAGAGCTATGTGCATGCTGGGAATAGCTTTGACAAGATTAGTTCTCAATTGGTAATTGATGTTACAACCGGTAAGGTCTTGTTTTACGAATCTCTTTTGTCGGTTGATACAACTGATTTATTCACGAGAAACTACAGTAGATTTATTTCTACGAAAGGGTTTGGATACATAACGGGAGACAATAAATACAAATACGTGCAGCATGTGGATGCAGGTGATCGCGAGTTTGTTCGCTTTTGTACTTCTAAAACGCATGAAATTGTTGGTCTTGATAAAAAGCACATCAAAGACCCAGAAGGAGTTGAGTTGCGAAATATAAACTTGAATGATGACTCCAATAAAACTGTGACCTACACAGATGGAGATGAAATTTTTGAGAAAGTTAAATTTCCTGAATCGAAATGGAACTTCCTTGATACTAATGGTAGGGCATTGTTTGATCAAGATTTTGAATTTGCTGAACCTTTTCATCGAAAGACCGCAATTTTTAAAAGTGAAGGTAAATGGGGCGTTCTTAATTCTGACTCGGCTATAATATCGAATAAATTCAATGGTATTGAGCGTTTATCATCCGTTAGTGATACCATCTTTAAAGTGCAACGCATTCCGAATGGATTACGCTTCTTGGATACACTTGCAAAAGATATTAAAATTCCAATCACTAAATTCCTAAAAAGTAAAACGCATTATGCCGTTGTTCAAACAGGCAAAACAAGTAAAGTAATAGATGAGAATTATAACATCTTGTCTGGGAGTGGTAAATCGCACAAACTACTAGGAAACGAGTGCTACTTTTCTCGAGAAGGTAAGGAGTATGTTATTTACTCTAAAGAGGGCGATCATATTGGAGAAAGTAAGTTGAAGCCAGTTGCAATCTATTTTGATCAGTACGTTTTAGCCAAATCAAAAGGGAGATATGGACTTCTCGATTTCGGTGGAGATACACTCATTCCATTTCAATTTAAAAAGATTGAGCAACATGGATCGTTAATTTACGCGTACAACAAATCAAGGAATTCAGTGTACAAACAATCATTAGAATTGATTCGAAACTGCAATACAAGTGAGGTGCTTTTCGATGATGGAAACAATATGTTTGCTGTCTTAAAAAGAGGGAAGGTAACGGTGTATGATATGGAAAATGAGAAAATAAATAAATTTTCAAACTTCATTCCAACGCTTTTCATCAATGGAGTTTTAATGAAATTTGGAAAAAACAGCCGTCATGAAAGTGTTCGCGAAATTTCGAATGATTTACCAGATGAAATTGTGAAAATTCAACAACTGGAAGATTTTGGGTATTTGATTTGGATTCACCTTGATACCAGTTATTATTACACACGAGATTGGAAAAAAACTGAATTTGAATCATTTCGAAGAGTGAAATACCTTGGTGAAGGCTATGTTAGCACAAGTTCTTCAGGTGGCACTTTGATTTGGTCTCAAGACTACGCGAAGGTTTTTAAAAATAAACCAATGGTGAAAGGAAGGTTTTCCAATGGACTTCTCCTCATCAAAGAAGTGAGTAGTTTCTCCTTCGTCAACAAAGAGTTGAACAACGCTTTTAATCGAGAGTTTGCTGATGCAATGCCCTTTTCTAAAGGTTATGCAACAATAAAGGAGCAAAAGGGTTGGACAATTATCGATACGCGGGGATACGTAAAATCAGTCAGTACATTCAATAAAATTACTCCCAGAGGTCAAAATGTATTTGAAACAAAAAGGCAACCGCTTTATGGACTTTTTGATTCTCATGGAAACGAAATAATTCCAGTTGAATATGAGCAAATCAATGTTCTTTATGGCACGATCATTCAAACCATTAAAAACACTGAAATCAATTACTTTGATGTTCACGGAAACCCAATTGAATTGAAATAGTTCAATGACATCCAGTTGGCTTGGTTTGATGTTTATTCGAGCTATATATTTATTTTAATCACGAAGTCAACAGCGTAAAGAGTAAGCTCGGATCAAAATTATGATGTTTCAAATGGTATTTAAAATTAGTAAAGCAAGATTTTCGTTATTCAATAATCAAGCGTTCAACCACGTTTTCATCTTGGGTTTGAATGTTTACTTGATAAATTCCTTTGTTTAAATTTGAAACATCAATTACAGTGCTTTTAATTAAAGAATACTTCACATCTAGGACCTCTTTTCCCGTAATGTCCGAAATTATAATCTGAGAGAAGAAAGAGTTTGCCTCTACATTAACAAGGTTCTTTGCTGGATTCGGATAAAGTGTTACATCAACATTTTTGCTTCCAGAAATTGAAATTACATCTGAAATTGTCATTTGTCCATTAAAATCAAATTGTTTCAATCTGTAATAAACAGTTCCTTCTCCTGCGTTGCGATCAACGGTTGCGTAGTCTATTGATTCGATTGAGGTTCCATTTCCCTCTACGAATGCAAATGCAGACCAATCCGTTCCATTTTTAGAACGTTCGACAGCGAAATAATCGTTGTTAACTTCTGAAAGGGTTGTCCATGATAATTGAATTTCATCACCGCTACGTTCTCCTTGAAAATTAATTAATTCAATAGGAAGCGGCACAATAGAACAATCTGTAGTAGCTGTATTCGCACCAGCATCTGCTAGTGTAATTGTTTGAATTGAATTTGCGAAATTGGTAACAAGAAGTACATAAACTTCTCCTACTAAGACGCCATTAATATTTGCTTGCTCTGTAGCGGAGGTAGAATAACTGCAGTCTATCGGCAAAGGATGATTATCGCAATTGGCAACTGCTGTAGCTAAGTCAGCGTATGGCCCCCAAAGAGCGAAATCTACATCAGATCCAGCGGTAATGTCAATTGCTAAATTTCCAGCTCCAGAAATTTCCAAATAATACCAAGAAGGGTTTGGAGAAGAGAAAAGACAATCGTAATCGTTTCCTGGGTTTACAATATCCGCATCTGTTCCATTCGATTGGGCTGTAAATACAATTGGCGAACCAGAACATATTGGGTCAGGAATATTACAATTAACGTTTGAGGGTGGTGGTGGCGGATCAATAGCACAAATATCAAATGTTCCACCTGTTCCTCCTCCAAATTCCCATACACGTACAAAAATTGTAGCTCCAGGTGTTTGTCCTGTTAATGTAATTGACTCAAAGGCGCCGTTACTATCATCATCACAAGCTTCAAGGACTGGAGCCCCACAAGTTCCAGAATACAAGGCCAATCCTCCATCAAAGAATCCACCATTGTCAGAAGTCGTTACGTTCACGTCGCCACTAGCTGGAACTATTAATGAATACCAAACGTCTGCTCCTGAATAAAAAGCACAACCAGGATCTGCAATGCCTGAATCGGTAGCGCCCGTGTTGTCACCAGAGATATTCACACATGCTGTAGCCACGGCAAGCGGGCTGGCAGTGCAGGGAGTGTCGTTGGTTACGCCGCCACCAGGAGCTGATACAGCACAAATATCACCGTTAAGGTCTTGATTATTGTTGCCCGATCGGCGTTGAATTTGAATGAAATATGTTGTTCCTAAAGTTGTCGCGAAAGTTACTGATCCTGAATTACCAGCATCAATTGTAGCACAATCCAATTCTCCAGTTCCACATCCTGTAAATGCTGAAAGAACAGCATCTCTATTTGCTCCACTTAAGGTAATTGTCATCGCGTTTCCTGTTCCGGTAACAGAATACCAAGAATCTTCAAAAGCACTTCCGTATCCGCCAGCGCAACTCGCGTTTACCGTTTGAGCTGTTCCATTTTGATTGTTATTGAAGGTTTGGGTAGTACATGCTCCGTTAACCGGTAAATTAGTGGGGGTACCTCCGCAATTATTAGATTGAGAAAAAGCGGAACAGAACGTTATTAAAAGTGCTGCTGTTGTAAGCAGTAGCGATTGAAATTTCATAGAAAATGTTGTTTTGAAGTAAGGAGAATCTAGTTGTAGTTTTCAATATCTTGAATCGTGATTTCGTCAGTTTCAAGGATGAGAGCATTGATTGTCTCGTAAACTGCTTTTTTATCCTGACTGCAATTGTTGTAGTCACTTCTAGTTACAATTTTAATGTCAGGATGCTTTGCTAGCCATTCTTTGATTGCATCGGCTTGTATATTTGCTGTTTTAAATGCAGTAGCGCTATTGTTGAGCGATGCTTCATAAATATCGATATCCGATTGCTTTAATTCGTTTGAATAAATAATGTACTGTGCTTTCTTTTCTTCGAGTTCATTTAATAATTCAGGAGTTAAATCAGATTCTTCAATTAGTAAGACCGTTGAATTTACTTTAACCCATTGCTCTTCATTGGATTGAGCATAAGTGGAGAGTTGAAGGGTAAATATGGCAGTGAATAACAGCATGCCTTTTAAGGGAGATTTCATTTTCTTTTTTGATTTAAAGTACAATCTAATGATATATAAATACCCTATGAATTAACATTCACAAGGTTTAGATGAACAGAATGATATCGCTATCGAAGATTGTTGTTAGTTAAAAATATAATTCGATCTATTTAATTATATCATAATTTTCGCGTTCTTATTTTAGACAAGGCGAATAGATATTTCTTACAATTTAGGATATTCAGGTTTAGATTGAGAGTCTTGTTGCCTTCTTAATAAAAGGTGCTGAAATCACAATTTCCCGTGCATTAATGAGTAAAAAAATGGTTCTTGGCCTTATCTAGTTGAAGCCCTTCTTGTTCCAAAATATTACTCAGAATTCTTCTAATACTTTACGGAAACTTCCAATTTATGTTCTTTCAAGAATTTTATGGAAAGCTTAAATGCGTTCCTCTCATTGTTCTTGTTTATTATCTACAATTTAAGCCCACGTCCTTAACTGGATTAATTTGTACTTTTACTTCCTTTAAGTTTAAAAAATGACAACACCTCCATCGACTTCTTCTAAGCGTATATTGATTGTTTTATTGTTCTTTTTATCTGGATTCTCCGGATTGATCTATCAGGTTATGTGGACAAGACAATTCAAGTTGCTCCTCGGAAGCAGCATTGTCTCTGTGAGTATCATTGTCGCTACATTCATGGCAGGCTTACTTATTGGTTCCTGGTGGATCGGGAAACAGTTGGAGAAAAAGAAGTTCATAAATGAGTTGAGGTATTATGGCGTCTTAGAAATCGTAATTGGAGTTTTTGGATTGCTACTGTTATTTTTTCTGCCGCACGCGAGGTATTTCTTTTCATTGTTCAGTGAGCCATCAGTGGAATTTAGTTACGTTAAATTAGCGGTCAACATTCTACTTACCTTTTTACTATTGGGGATTCCCACAATTGCAATGGGAGCAACACTTCCGCTGCTGATCAATCATTTTTCTAAAAGGCGTGATAACTTCAGAAAAACAATAGGTCAATTTTATTCCATTAATGCATTGGGAGGTGCAATAGCATCTCTAATTGCAGGATTTTATTTGGTGAAAAATTTGGGGATAGAAGGTTCTTTAATGGTGGCCATAATTCTGAATTTTATAATTGGAGGTATCGCATTGTTTAAATCGAAAGAAATTACAATTGTTGAATCTATAAAAGAAGAAAATGTTGAACGCTCAAGTGAAAAAATAGCCAATCCTGCCTATTTGAAAATCCTTTTGATAACCGCTTTTCTTACAGGGTTCATTTCTATTGCTTATGAAGTATTGTGGATTCGTTGTATCAATTATATTCTCAATAGTAGTACTTATACGTTTTCTATAATTTTGTTTGTTTTCCTAGTTGGAATAGCTGTTGGGAGTGCCTTCATGTCGTATGTCAAGAAAATTAAGAACAAAGAATTCGTTTTGTCCATTTTTCAATTGCTCTTAGCCATTTCAGGAGTATTGATTATTTATTTGTTTTATGAATTTGCTTACACCGATGCTTTTGCTGATTATTTTATCGCAAGTGAATCAGGTACACCATCTTGGTATCAAAATGTAGGATTGAACTTGAGCTTTTCTATTCTCGTTTTTCTAGGGCCCGCCATTCTTATGGGTTTGAGTTTTCCGCTGATATCGGAATTGTATTATGAAAACAGAAATGCAGAATCCGGTGTAGCGATAAGTAAGGTTTATGTAGTCAACACTTTGGGCAGTATATTGGGGGCATTAATCCCTGTTTTTGTTCTAATCCCATTGCTGGGTAGTGTAAAATCAACACTCTATTTTTTAGCATGTTTAAATCTAATAGTTGCGCTTTATTTTGTGTTCAAATCATCGAAAACGAGAAAGTACATTAGACCATTCGTTTATCTTGGAGTTTTTATTCTACTACTTTTCAAAACGGATAGCGATGATATTTTAGCTTCTCTTGAAAATATTGCTGAAGATACAAGTCAAGATACGCCCATCTTTTACCAAGAAGGGATTATGGCTACTGTCAAAGTCTACAATAAAAACGGAAGGTTTAAATCTCTGAGTATAGATGGTGTTACTATTGCATCAGAGGCATTTAAAGCAAAAGAAAGTTCCATTGGGCATTTACCGTTTTTCATTAATAAAGACATTGAAAATGTATTGGCGGTAGGGCTTGCAAGTGGTTCTACGGTAGGTTCAATATTGAAACACGAAGAGGTAAAACACATTGATGTTGTTGAAATCGTTCCAGGAGTAATTGACGCTCTTGATTACTTTAAAGAAGTAAATGCAAATGTCAAAAACCATCCCAAAGTCGACATTTATGTAGACGATATTCTATCTTACTTGATGTACTCTAAGAAGAAGTACGATCTCATTTCATCAGACGGTAAATTTGGAATTCTGAACAGGTCGAATTCCACGATGTTGTCGAAAGACTATTATGAAATTTGTAAAGATCATTTGACCAAAAAAGGAATTTTTATTCAATGGATTTCAACTGAAATTCCGAACAAACATCTGAAAATCGTTTTAGAAACAGCGCATTCTGTTTTTCCATATTCTGAATTGTTTTTAATTCGAAAGAATCTGTTTATTATTTCATCGAAATCACCTGTAGCCATGGATCACAATCGAATACTAGATTGTATGGAGAATGAAGCGATTCGAATGGACATGAACGCTAGTGGGATTTACTCGCCAACAGAAATGTTATCGTTTTATATTGGTCCAAATAGTCACTCGAATGGCTTGAAAGAGCTGAGTACGTTGAATACTCCTGTTCTCGAGTATGACTATAATACTGAACGAGCGAAAGATGTTTCAAAAAATGGAACCAGTGCTTTTACCAACTTCTTATTTCTCTTCGATAAATTCAAGAAGAATAAAGCGACTATTGTTGCAAAACAAAACACAATTACACAGAATGAAAAATTTCTGTCGTACCAATTGAATTATGATTTTTTCAATTCGAGAATGGCTTTTTTCAAAGCAAACTTGGCCATGAGTAATGAAAATTACCAGGAAGCATTAAAGCAATTTGAAATTGTTATTAAGGATGATCATCGCGATAATATCAATAATATTGCTGTTGCCGCAAAGACAGTAGGAGAATTTTATTTACAGCAAAAAAAATACGATGAAGCCGTCCGTTATTTTAATGTTGCTGTGGAGAAACTAGGTGGTTATTCTGATGCTTTTACACTTCGCGGAGTGACTTTTTATTATCAAGGAGAAATAGAGAAAAGTCGACTAGATATGGAAAAGGCATTGTCAATTAATCCGCACGATTTGACTGCCAAAGAATTCCTAGATGCAATACAGAATCCGCCCAATAATTGACGGAAACTGCCAACTTTTCACACCTTTCAAAAAAATAACTGCCAACATGTCCTATTTGTACTAATGGCAGAATCTTTGCGTTCTCCAAATCGAGAAAATAATATTAGTATGTCAGAGGAAAAAGAGTTGAAAAACGATCAAAACGAAAAAGAGCTTACCGATCAAGTAACGGATGAGCAAGTTGTTGAAGAAGTTGTTGAAGAAGTGGAAGAGCCAAAAGTGCCGACTGTTGAAGACAAATTCAATGAACTAAATGACAAATACCTAAGACTTCACGCTGAATTCGATAACTATAGAAAAAGAACGAATAAGGAAAAAGTTGACATCATAAATACAGCAAACGCTGGAATGATGAGAGACTTGCTTTCAGTTGTTGATGATTTGCACAGAGCGAATGCCAACAATCAAAATTCTGATGATATCGATAGCGTAAAAGAAGGATTCAATCTTATATTCAATAAGCTGAATTCAGTTCTTGAAGCAAAAGGATTGACAGAAATGAAAGCCGAAGGTGAAGTTTTCGATAGTGAAATTCACGAAGCACTTGCCAATGTACCTGCTCCAAATAAGAAGATGAAAGGAAAGGTAATTGAAGCAATAGAAAAAGGATATCTCCTGAACGATAAAGTAATTCGTTACGCTAAAGTAGTTGTAGGGCAATAAGAAGAGAACATGAGCAATAAGAGAGATTATTACGAAGTATTAGGCGTTTCTAAAGGTGCAGACACTACAGAAATTAAAAAAGCTTACCGCAAACTTGCGTTGAAATACCACCCGGATAAAAACGAAGGTGATACGGCTGCGGAAGATAAATTTAAGGAAGCTGCCGAGGCATACGAAATACTTAGTAATGCTGAAAAGAAATCTCGCTATGATCAATTTGGTCATGCAGGAATGGGCGGCGCTTCAGGCTTTGGAGGCGGAGGCGGCGGTGGAATGAATATGGATGACATATTCTCTCAATTCGGTGACATCTTTGGTGGTGGAGGCGGAGGCGGAGGCGGAGGCTTCGGAGGTGGAGGTTTCGGCGGAGCTCGTGGCGGATCTAGAGTTATCAAAGGTTCCAACCTGCGTGTTAAAATGAAATTAACCCTTCAGGAAATTGCTGACGGTGTTCAAAAGAAAATAAAAGTCAACAAGTTGGTGAATGCCGACGGTGTGACATATAAAGATTGTGGAACTTGTAACGGTACAGGTCGTATCACTAGAGTTTCTCAAACTTTCCTTGGCGCGATGCAAACACAGTCGACGTGTAATACGTGTCGTGGTGCTGGAAAAATGATTGACAAAAAACCGAAAGACGCAGATGGTCAGGGACTGGAGCGTAAGGAGGAAGTTGTTGAAATTGAAATTCCAGCAGGAGTTGAGGAAGGAATGCAATTGAGCGTATCTGGAAAAGGAAACGCTGGACCGTTTGACGGAATCCCTGGTGATTTGATCGTTGTGATCGAAGAACTTGAAGATGAAAACTTAAGACGTGATGGTGAACATTTACATTACGATGCTTACGTGAACTTTGTCGATGCCGTTCTTGGACAAACAATTGAAATCCCAACCGTTTCTGGAAAAGCGAAGATTAAAGTCGATCCAGGAACGCAAAGTGGAAAAGTACTTCGTCTGAAAGGAAAAGGACTTCCAATGGTGCAACGTTACGGTCAAGGTGATCTTTTCGTTCATATCAATGTTTGGACGCCTAAGAAAGTTTCAAAAGAAGAAAAAGAGATTCTGGAAAAATTGAAAGAAAGTGAAAACTTTAAGCCAACTCCAGATCACCACGATAAAGGATTCTTTCAACGAATGAAAGACATGTTTTAGTAAAGGATGAACTTTCTAGAACAAGGGAAAAAAGACAAGCGAGATGGCGCAATGTATATGCTCACCTTGATTCTTGTCTTTCTCTCGTTTTATTATGGAATGCTTACGAGCGCATATATTGCAGAAGGTTATTTGGGATATTCTCTCCTTGAGAAAATTCCCGAAGGTCAAGAAGCTATCGCGTTTGGACTTCAATTACTTCCGTTTACTTTTGGATTTGCCGTTCTTTTGCTCAGTATAAAATTTCTGAATAAACGCCCAATTCGATCGGCTTTTACGATCAGGGAACGTTTCGATTGGAAGCGATTTTTTGCAATGTTTGCAGTCTGGGGTGGCATTCTTATCATTTTCTTGTGTATTGGTTTCGCTATGCATGATCCGATAGAATTCCAATTTAACGCCAGCAAATTTTTCCCGCTTCTTTTCATTGCATTGATTCTCATTCCAATTCAAACAGCCACTGAAGATTTAATGTTCAGAGGCTACCTCTTTCAAGGATTTGCAACATTAGGGAAACTCAGTATTCTAGGAAAATTTCCATTCGCTGGGTTGTCTAAAAGCGGAATGATGGGGGTTTTGATCCTCGGAGGGCTTTTCGGTTACCTGCACATGGGAAATCCAGAAGTGCTTTTACTTGGAAAAGGAATCATTGTGTATTACATTTCAACAGGTGTGTTTATGGGGGTTTTAACCCATCTCGACGACGGCCTAGAATTGGGAATGGGATACCATGCCGCCAATAATCTTTTCGGCGTTCTGATTCTTTCAACGGATTGGCAAGTTTTTCAAACCAATTCACTATTTATTGATCATTCACCTCCTTCTTTCGGTTGGGATTTGATTCTTTCGTTGATTCTCCTTCAGCCCTTAATTATCTTCCTTTTCTATAAGATTTACAAATGGAAAGGTGTGAAAGAAAAATTAATGCAGTAATTTGCGTAATAATTGTAAGGGATGAGATCATATTTCGTCTTCAAATAAACAAAGGATTAATAACGAATGGCTGTACTTACGCATAAATCTTTAGCTGCTCAAAAGCATGAACTTTCAGTAGCCAAAAAACAATTGGATCTTATTGATAAAACTGGGCTTGAAAGGTTCCAAGATAAATTAACCCAAACGGGTCTTTATCCGCTTACATCGATTGGTATCGACACTTTCCAGATTAACATGGGGAAAATGTGTAATCAAGTGTGCAACCATTGCCACGTTGATGCAGGGCCTGACCGTAAGGAGATCATGTTGAGAGAGACAATGGCGATCTGTTTGGAAGCGATTGAGAAATCAAATTGCACTACTGTTGATTTAACAGGTGGAGCTCCAGAAATGAATCCTGATTTCAGATGGTTTGTTGAGCAATTGACAGCACTTGGGAAAAAGGTACTTGTTCGTTGTAACTTAACGATCATTGTTGCCAACAAAAAGTACCATACCTTGCCTGAATTCTTTAAGAAACACAACATTGAAGTTGTTTCATCATTGCCTTGTTATACCGAGGGGAATACAGATTCACAACGTGGAGATGGTGTTTTCAATCAAAGTATCACAGCACTTAAAATGTTGAATGATGTAGGGTACGGAATGCCAGGTTCTGGTTTAACGTTGAACCTTGTTTTCAATCCAACGGGTGCAAGCTTGCCTGGAGATCAAATGAAACTTGAGTTGGACTACAAACGTGAATTGAAAGAAAATTTCGATATCGAATTCAATAGCTTGTTTACAATTACCAACCTTCCAATTAGTAGATATTTACAGTATTTAGTCGCTAGCGATAACTACGAAGGCTACATGGAGAAATTGGTTAATGCATACAATCCATCCGCAGCATCTGAGGTGATGTGTAGAAATACAATTTCAATTGGTTGGGATGGCTATATTTTTGATTGCGATTTTAATCAAATGTTAGATTTGAAAGTCGCTGCTAAAGGGCAACACCTTTCCGATTTTAACTTAAAAGATTTAGAAGAAAGAAACATTATCGTCAATCAACACTGTTATGGATGTACTGCAGGAGCAGGATCGAGCTGTGGAGGAGCAACAACTTAATTATAAATTATTAATTGTAGAATTATGAATAGGTGGTTAGGGAATTCCTAATTTCTAATTTCTAATTCCTAATTTAAGATAGAATGAAATCATATTTAGACACAACGGTAGACGTATATAGAGAAGCGGCATTAACGCCTGATGTAGGTTTGTGCTGTACTACAACTCCAGTTTGGGCATTGCCAGAATTGAACATGCCAAGTATCATGTTGGAAATGAATTACGGATGCGGAAGTACTGTTAATCCACGTGATTTAGTCAATGAACCAACAATTCTTTACGTTGGAGTAGGAGGTGGAATGGAAGTGTTCCAATTTTCTTATTTCAGTAGAAAGACAGGAGGAGTTATTGGACTTGACGTTGTTGATGAAATGATTGATGCATGTAACACTAACTTGAAAGAGGCTGAGGCAACGAATCCATGGTTTAAGTCTGAGTACGTTGATATTCGTAAAGGCGATGCTTTGAACTTACCTGTTGAGGATAGTTCAATTGACGTAGCTGCTCAGAATTGTTTGTTCAATATCTTCGATAAAGAGGATTTAAAGAAAGCAATTGACGAAATGTACCGCGTTCTTAAACCGAATGGTAGATTGGTTTTGTCTGATCCTGTTACGGAAGATCCAATGCCAGAATCATTGAAAAATGACGAACGTTTGAGAGCTTTATGTTTGAGTGGTTCTTTGCCATTGAATGAATACATCAAAATGCTTACTGACGCTGGTTTCGGAACAATTGAAATCAGAGCGAAACGTCCATATAGAGTTTTAGACCCAGGCCATTATGACACGGATGAATTGATCTACCTAGAAAGTGTTGAGGTTGCCGCAATTAAAGATCCAATGCCAGAAGATGGACCTTGTGTCTTTACTGGGAAAACAGCGATCTATTATGGTGATGATGAATACTTCGATGATGGAGAAGGACATACACTTATGCAAAACTCACCATTGGCAGTTTGTGATAAAACAGCAGGTGCTTTTGCGAAATTGAATCGAAAAGATATTTACATTTCAGAATCTACATTCTATTATGACGGTGGCGGTTGCTGCTAGTTAATTTGAGAATTATAAATGATTAAAAAGCGTCTTGGTTTAACCGAGACGCTTTTTTTGCTTCGAGTAATCAATTGCCAATTTAATTGGCGTTCTTACATAACCTAACACTTTTTCAAATAACTTTAGACCAAGGTTTTTAGAACCAATTTTTTAGATTGTAGTTTTTTATTAAATATGGAATGACAATTGCAGTCAATAGGGTGAATTAATACAAAGAAGAAATTATGATTTTCCGATTACTACCAATTCTATTACTAGCTGTTTTTTGCACAAGTTGCACAGCCTATATCAAAGTCGCTATAGATGAGGACCCGAAGGCCACTTCGACTGAAGGCTTTCAAAGAGTTGGTGTGTTTAACAGAACGAGACAAGATCCGAACCGACCTGGAGTAAGCAACAAAACGATTATTGAAAACAACAACGTTGCTGTACAGACATCAATTGATGGTGCTTTTAATTCAATGCTTCGAAACAACATTTGGGTGAAGGAATACGATATGGATTCTATCGGAATGATTGTAGGATTTGATTGGGATATTTTGGATTCTTTAGGAAGAGCAGATTCTTTGGATTTCTTTATTGAATTGGGGAGTATCGAATTTAAAACAGGGGGGACAGGTTCTTTAGGTGCTGTAATCACAGGGCAATCTAGACAAGTGCGACAAAAGTTAATTGGACTGATGGATGTTTCATTTTACGATTTAGATTCACACTTCGTTCAGGAATTACTAACTGTGAAACACGATGAAGAATTTCCTGTTTCATTGAACCCATTGGAAGCTAAGAATAATGCCAGAAGTAAAAGAGCAGCAGTTGAACGAGTGGGGTATCAATTGGGGTTCAAGGCTTCAGAATTGGTGTTTCCACATGTTGTTACTGTAAACAGACAATACTATAAATACGGAAGTAAGTCCATCAATGAAGTACGCAGATTTATAGCGAACAGACAATGGGGAGAGGCCGCAGCGGTTCTCGTTCTAACCATGGACGATGGAAAACCGAGCAAACGAGGTAAGGAATTGTTCAATATGGCGATGGTGCAAGAAGCGCAAGGAAATTTGGATCAAGCAATTGAATTCGCCGAACGTTCTGCATACAATTGTAAAAACACCAACGCGAAAATTTATCTGAGAAAGCTGCAGGAAAGCGCAGGAATTCGTGTTGATGAGGAGTGATTTTTTGGAAGAGAGAAGTGCTAATTTGAATCATGGAACTTTAATCTGGTCCGTTTCACTATAAAACGTTCCTTTCCACGTTAATGGAACTTTAGACTCCAATGTATTCTCAAAGGTGAAATCAAACTTCCCTTTTAGAATTCCTTGAGATTGAGCTTCTTCGTCCAATACTAAAATCCCCGTTTTCAATTCAAATTTTTGAGGTGGTGTTTCCCTAATAGATATAAAATCGACCCATGCATTAAATGTGCTGCCGTTGATCGTCACTACCAATGCGCTGTGCGTTGAAGCATCACATGCAGAAACTCCTGCATAAGTTTCGTCTTCAGATTTTGTAAAATTTAATTGTGTTGATCGCCCCCATTCGTATTGATGCGCCTCAGAATCGAGTGAATGAAATGCATGCGTCGTATCCACCAAGGCATAAAACGCCTCCAATGAATCTTCATAAATCTTCCCTTCTTCATCTCTAAGTCCCCACGCTCCCTCTGGACAAAATCCATCACAACTAACTTGTCCGTGCCTGTTTATGTACACTCCGAGTGGATAATCCCATTTTGAAGTGTAAGAAAAATCTTCATCTATTTTGCCCTTGAAAATGATTGAGCGAGCAGTTTCTAAGTCTAATTCTTTAACCATTATTTGAACACCCTTGAAAAATCGAGAATATATTTTTTCATCGGCAAATGTCTCTTCATAATCGCCGTTTGCACTTTTTAATAATTCAAAATTACGATTGGGGTATAAAGTGAACGTAGTGTCAAAATAAAGCATCTTACTCCAATCGTATGTGTCCGTAAGACTATCATAATTCGCTTCAAAATTTTCCTCATCAGCAGGCCTGTGTTCCGAGAAAATGAACTTAAATACCTTACCATTTTTTAAATAAACTCGATAACTTCCAAGATAGAAAGCGGCTCCATTTTTTCCAGTTATATAGACCAATTCTCCATCCTTATAATAGCCACTAAGAAAACCACCAATAAATGATTTATCTAAACAGTGAAACTTTTCTAGTCGATCTTTTTCTAATAAGGAATCAATAGTGTTTACATAAGAATCAATCTCAGTCTTGTCAAGAACTTGAGCAAAGATGGATATAGGAAATAATAAGAAGACCAGCCAGATTTTCATACCATCCAAATTAAGAAGATTTGAGATTCATTCAACATAAAGTGCGCCAATACGTGTTAATTTCAGAAACTTGATATTAATTTTTAGGGAGATTTTATGGAAAAAGATGACTTTATACATCTTGCTTGATGAATCAAGTGTTTAAGGCGAAAATTATTCAATAAATAAATTTTTCATGATGCACTCTGTAAAATTCTTCTATGCGTTATTGATGTCTTTATGGACATCAACCATTGTCTATGCTCAAGTAGATAGTTTGGAACGCGTTCAAGAAATTGGGGAAGTTGAAATTTCTTTTGACCCAAATGCTACTGAATTCTATGCTCGAAAGAACTCTTATATATTGGATATTGAAAAGCAAGAAAGCGGACTACTGATTTTGCTTAAAACAAACAACAATTACTACTTAGAAAAAGTAAGTTGGAGTCGCGAATTAATATTCAGTACATTATTAGACTTTAATTCAAGTGCTATTGAAAAGATTGTTTGGGCAATTTGTATTTATGCACCAAGGAAGGGTATCAAAGGTTCTTTTTGCAGGACAGTACTATTGTCACTGAGGTTTTCTTTACGGAAAAGACATACAATAATGAAATTTCTCCTTGCGTGAGTGCATCAGATGAACGACTAATATTTAAGAGTTGGAGTAATTTTAACCAAGAAATCTTTTTATGGTCTTTTGATTTTAAGACAGAAAAAACGCACGAAATTTATACTTACTTTGATACATTCGGTATTAAAGATATTAAAGCCGAACAAAGAATTGTTACTTCAGAAAACTATTCTAATCATTTCAGAATGGGAGATATTGACGTTCCGGAACTTGAAAGGCTAAAAGACCAACAGGAACGGCATATTTTTTTAAACTCAATTCTTATTCAGGAGCAATATGCTCCTTTCTTTAGTGACTCCTCCCACCATTATTTTTTCAATTTTTTGAATGATAGCGTGTATGTTTTTGATAATAATCACATGCTCACTTCAAAAAAAAAATGGTCTTTCAAAAAATCAACTAAAGTTGAAAGCCTGATTCTTTTTGATTCTGAAAGAAGTCAATTCTACTGGTTGGACTCTTTTAATAGCACTTTTATTAAATTCAAACCTCCCAATTGTAACGAGCTCAAAAGAACAGTTTCAAAGGCTGCTAAAGCTACAGTTAAATGTATTAGAAATGGAAAAGTCTACTTTTTAGATAAGAAATCACAGGAGGATTCCTTTAATAAGATTTTCGTTCAGCGTTTGTGAAATCAAAGGCCAAACAACAACTTCTATTTTATGTTTTATCGCTCTTTTCCCAGCGTTTAATCTCCGGTGTCAAAGTAAGAATCCCAATTACAGGAAAGAATAATTCAATAAAAATGAACCATCTAGACCTTCCGTAGAGTACGCGTTTGATTTTACCACTCAATAAAACAACAAAGACAATCCAAAGAATTAGGCTTACAATCAATAAAATTAGTTCTATAACTCCTCCATTAATTGAGGCATCAAATGACATGATAAATATTCCTACGACTAAGATTTTTAAGAGCTTACCCCACTTATCGGAGTTGGATTCAATTCTGAAATAATCTATCAATGAGAACATCCAAACGTAAAACACAATAATTCCGAATGATTTAATAGCCATCACCATTGATACTGATAACAACTCAGGAAATTGAAAAAAAAGAAAGAAAAAAAGTGCTATTGGAATAGCAAATAACATGTAAATTATTCCAAGAGACACCTTAATTAAAAAAAATCGCATAATGCGAAAATAGGTATTCACAATTCAATAGTTAACCAAATTACTTTATCCCGTTAATTCATTACACTTTTATTATATTCACAGTATTATCATTTCTATGCTTGAAGTAAGAAACATTAGTAAATCATTTTATCGAAAAGAAGCGCTTAACGACGTTTCGTTTACGGTGGGAAAAGGCGAGGTTTTTGGCCTCCTAGGTCCGAATGGTGCTGGTAAAACAACCATGATTCGTGTTATTAATCGAATTGTTGAAGCCGACAGCGGGTCTGTGCGAATTAATGGCGACTTAATGGTCAACGATGATTTAAAACACATTGGATACCTGCCCGAAGAACGCGGATTGTATAAAAACATGACCGTTGAAGCGCATGCTATGTTTCTTGGCCGATTGAGAGGACTTTCCAAAGCAGATGTAAATACGAAGATCGATTACTGGTTTGACCGTTTTGACATCAACGATTGGAGAAAGAAACGCATCGAGCAACTTTCGAAAGGAATGGCGCAAAAGGTTCAATTTATATGCACAGTATTGCACGAACCTAAATTGCTAATTCTCGATGAACCATTTAGTGGATTTGATCCCGTTAATGTAGAATTGATCAAGCAAGAATTAATTGAAATGAAAGCCGCAGGGAAAACAATCATCCTTTCAACGCACAATATGAAAAGTGTAGAAGAGATTTGTGACCGCGTGGTGTTGATAGATAAAGCGAAAAAAGTGGCGGAAGGCTCAATCGCAGAGCTTCAGGAAGAACGAAAGGCTGGGTTGTATGCCGTTAAGTTCCGAGGAAGTATGATCGCGTTTGTCAATGCGCTATGGACTGGATTTGAAGTTGTAGATAAAGACATTCACGGAGGGGACAAGTTCACCGTTCGTCTGAAAATGAGAAACGAAAGTTCGTTCGATGATTTACTCAAAGTATTAATTGGTCAAGTGAAAATTGAAGCCGCATGGGAAGTTTTACCATCGATGCAAGATGTTTTTATTGACATAGTACAACCAAGAAAGGAGAACGAAGATGAAAAATAGTTTATTAATCGCAATCCGAGAATGGAAGGCTAGAGTTTTGTCTAGATCGTTCATTGTAATGTCAATTGTTGGGCCAATACTCATTTTGGCGTTGACCTATATGTTGTTCATTTTTGGAGATACAGGCAAGCAAGAGTGGAACATTTTGATTACCGATCCCGCGGATATTATGAAAGGGAAAATCAATTCACACGGAAACAGTCGTGTCACCTATTCATTTGCCAATGACTACATCGAACACGAGGATTTCCGAGACGGTAAAGCGTATCAGGAATTCGATGCGATGGTCGAAATAAATGAAAACGTTCTTCAGAATAAAGTCAGTTATGTTTTTTACCGTACAGAGCCTTCAACAAGAATGCAAACTACGGTTCAGTTCCATGCAGAACGACGTTTGGAAGAGGTCTTAGTGGATCAGTTCACAGACTTTTCACTTGATGAGTATTTAAAAATTAAGCAACAATTAATACTTGGGTTTCGCAATGTTTACGACCCGGAAAACAAAGCGACTGACCTCCGTGGCTGGGTGGGATTCTCCTATGGCGCACTAATATTCGTGTTCATTTTCCTCTTTGGAATGACCATTCTACGGAGCGTCTCAGGCGAGAAAAGCAATCGTATTGTTGAGGTTCTTCTAGCATCTGTTTCTCCGAATCAATTGATGTCTGGTAAGATTATCGGAATTGGTTTGGCAGCGATTATTCAATTTTTAATCTGGTGTGTATTCATTGGACTTGGACTCTATTTTATGCGGGAAAATCTATTCCCAGACATGATGGATGCCCAAAATGTTGTTGACCAAGAATTGTTCGCTTCGGCAGAATACAACCGTTTTGTAGAGTTAATTTATAACGGTGTGGATTACGGAATAATGATTCCATTTTTTATCCTGTTTTTCATCGTTGGCTATTTGTTCTATGGCGCATTTTTCGCTGGAATTGGAGCAACAATGGGAACAGAAAGCGATGGACAGCAATTTGTAATTCCAATCATATTCCTGCTCGGCTTTGGATTGTATTCGGGATATTACGTCGTGAATTATCCAGAAAGCGACTTAGCAAATTGGTTCTATTATTTGCCTTTCACATCTCCCGTAGCGGTTATGATTGACCTTGCTCAGTCCAAATCACCGGGTTATCAAACATACTTGTCTCTGGCCATTTTAATTGTCAGCGCGGCTGTTTTCCTTCGAATTGCAGGGCGCTTGTATAAAAATGGAATCCTTCAATTCGGACATAGCGTTCGACTGCGTCACATCTTAAAATGGCTGAGAAGAAGTTAATATGAAAAGAGCCATTATTGATCTTGGTACAAACACTTTTAACCTCCTAATTGGAGAGGTCGACAACGGGCATTTGAACCGTTTGCGCACTGAAAAGGAAGCTGTTTTACTGGGAATGAATGGCATCAATCATAGAACAATCGCTGAAGAAGCGTGGCTCCGTGGCTTGCAAACTTTAATTCGTTTTAAAGCCTATTGTGACGAGGAAGGCGTTTCTGATATCATTGGTTACGGCACTTCGGCATTGAGAGACGCGAAGAACGGCGATTTGTTCATTCAAGAAGTAAAAGAACAAACAGGAATCCGAATTGAAATCATCTCTGGACAAACTGAATCAAAATTGATTTATCAAGGCGTGAGATGGTTGCATGATTTTGAACATTCTGGAATGATCATGGACATAGGTGGTGGAAGCACAGAATTCATTTTAGCAGACAGCTCTGGAGTTAAAACTGCTTCGAGTTTTGATGTTGGCGTGTCAAGGTTGTATCAAGAAATGGGAAAGAACAACAACTTAACTACTCAAAATTATGCGTTCATGGAAGGTTATTTTGAAGCCCGATTGAGCGACTTTTTTGATGCGAACAGATCCGAAACTTTAATCGGTGCTTCTGGAAGTTTTGAAACATTCTACGAAATGATTTACCAAAAGCATTTTTCAAGCCACAATAGCATCGAAAGTCTTCCGCTTGACGCTTTGATGGAAAAAATTGATTGGGTGATTGATTCGCGTTACGAAGACAGAATGAACAACGAATGGATCATTCCAATGCGAAAACAGATGCTTCCTATCGCCGCTTATAAGATCAAATGGGTGATAGAAAAAATGTGCATCAAAAATGTCTTTGTTTGTCCTTATTCATTGAAGGAAGGAGCGTTTTTGGAGTGAGGAAGACGGGCTTGTTTCATTTAGCTTAGAATGTGGCTATAGTAGTTCAAAACAACGGGGATTTATACTTGAGTTGCTTTTAATAATGTCGACATGGTACAAAGTCCTATTGAATTGTTAGATTTATAGGTTGGGTGTGTGCAACGGTACACATATTCAATTGTTAGCCACAAGCTGAAAAAATCTAGAATATTATATGCAGAAGAAGAGTTTATTAGCATCTGTTGCCTTATTTGGGCAATTTTACAACAGTGATAATTACAAAGATATTATTTCTATAATTGGAGACTTTATTAAAGGTGCTATTCTATTGAAAAAGAAGTTTTCAGTAACCCCTTTTGAGATTAAAATACTATTAGAAGAAACATATGACTTTCAATTGCCAGAATCGGTAATTCGAACGGTATTACATAGTGCACTAAAGAATGATGTAGAATCTGAAAAAGGGAATTATTGCTTTAAGGAAACTATTGCTAATACTTATGAAGACTTATCTGGAGAGCTTGAAAAAAAAGAATCAATAAGTGATTCAATATTTTTAGAGCTTAAAAAATATATTTCTGAAAAAGAATTAAGAATCTTGAGTTCTGAAGATGAAACAATTTTATTTGACAACTTTACTCAGTACTTATTTGATAATGGTTCTTCAGAGCGCTATACAAATCATATAAGTACATTTATAGTAAAACTTGACAAAGATGGTATTAATAATCTGAATGAAATACGTGAAGGATTAATACTTTATCAAGGAATAAAATATACTTCAAATTTAAACAAAATAGAAAAATGGGATCAAAGTTTAACCATTTACTTGAATACTGAATACTTATTCAATGCATTAGGTTATAATGGTGTTTTATTTAAAGATATATTTTCTGATTTCCATAAATTAGTAGAAGAAATTAATCAAGGTAAACAGGGCAAACGAATATATCTTAAAATATTTACTGAAACTGTTGATGAAATTGAAAGTTTTTTTTATTCAGCAGAGTCAATTTTAAAACGAAAACAAAAGTTACGACCTTGGAAAACAGCTATGAAATTTTTAGTTGAAGATTGTAAAGAACCTAGTGATATAATAAATAAAAAAGTTAGTTTTTATAAAGATTTAGAGAAACTTGGTATAAAAAAACAAGAATTCGATCTTGACTTTGAAGAATATGCAGAATTTAATGTAGATGACCCTGTAGTTATTGAAGAGTTGAAAAAAATGTCAAAAATTAAAAACAGAACCTTTGATGAAGAAGGTTGTGCTTATTTTTTTAAAATCTTTTCAAAGATCAACTATTTTCGAAAAGGAAAAAATAATAGGTCTTTTGAGAAGATAAGTCATATTTTCATAACAGATAGTAGTTTTGGTAAATATCTAGGACACAACAATAGTGTTAAAATTGAAAATAGTGATGCATCTTTTGTCAAAGATATTGATTATGTTACTACAAGATTTTGGATAAAACTAAAGAAAGGATTCTCTGAAAAAACAGAATTTCCGAAATCATTTAACGTATTAACAAAAGCACGTATAATTTTATCGTCACAAATAAATAGCTCTCTTTCTAAAGAGTATGATAAACTGGTTGAAGAAACTAATAGTGGGAAATTAACTGAAGAGGAAGCACTTGAAAGAAGTTATGCATTAAGACAAAAGCCTAACCTTCCGATGGAACTAAATTCTGATAATATCGAAAGTACATTTGACTTCCTCAACAATGAAGATTATTTGCAAAATATTTACCAAGAAAAAATCAGAAAAGATCAATTAATAGTGGAGACACAACAAAAAAACATTGAACTTCAGAGAGAGTTAGACATAAGAAATCAAAAAGATAAAGAAAGAGAAGAAAAAGAACGCAAGAAACTTGAAGCCAAAAAATTATTAGAGATAGAGAAAAAACACCAAGCTGAATTAGCTATTTATTATGAAAAATTAAATAGATATGTAAATACAAATTGGAAAAAAGAATATAAAATAATTAAATGGCATTTTTGGAAATATCTACTATTTGTAATATTTATGATTGTCTTAGTATTTATTTTTATTTATAAGCGTGATTCAATTATTTTACATCTAGGTTTTGAAGTTTCAGAAAACTCTAAATTCATTTATACCATTGTTCTGTGGGGCTTAGGTTTTTTAGCTACTACAATTCGTTCATTCTTTGACACAAAGAATGTTCGTTTTGCATTAAATTTAATGTTAAGTAATAAGGAAAGAGCTATTACCAGGAATGAAAAGGAAATTGAGCTTACAAAAGATTATAAAAAAAATCATATTGAACCAAGTTCGAATTAAACCCAGTTGCCAACAATATATATATATATAAATAGGCGAAACAGTGATAAATTAGGGCTTGTAGCCCCCCTTCAGCTTTTGTGTAACTTAACATGAAAGTGCTACATATTCGGCTACATATTCTTATACTAAACGTTTTCCCCAATTAGAAAATAAAGAGATATTCACTTTGCAATTGGAAATAAAAAATCCAAGAATCAATTTACCAGTTAATTGAACGTTCCCGCGTTTGCATTACAACTTGTACAAGAAGCGGGAGCTGTATACAAAGCATTCGATGTAAGTGTACACAATGGATCTGCTGAAAACGAAGCAGTCACATTCACTGGTAATCCATCTGCAGTAAGTCCGTTTATTATAACTATTTGTGGGCTAGATGTGATAGGGAAAGATTGCCCCATAACATCCAAAGTTCCCGATGCAGGTGGGTTTGAATATGTCACTGTAATAGACACAGAGTATGTATTGTTGCTACATACTGATGGAATAGCTGCTAAAGCTGAGATATTACATGTTGCGCAATTTTGCCCCGTTGAAACAGTGTAAACACAAGCGGCAGCGCCCGAATTAACGTTGGCGTAGAAAATGATATCCTCCACGCATCCCATAACAGTAACGTTAATTGACATTGAGATATCATTTGAAATTGCTCCAAACAGTTCAGAGCTTTCATAGCTCAAAACATTTGTTTGCGACCCAAATTGATTCCAATCGGTATCGTTCGCAACTGAATTGATACTCGCTCCAGTTAACCCTTGTAAAATTCCAGTTATACTTCCAGCCGATAATGTTGCCGTAGACAGTGGTGTTGTCGTTGGATAGGTTCCACCAATGACCACGGTTGGTGTTCCTGATGAAGATACAAACTCAAGTGCAAAACCGTAGAAAACAGCGTCCAATCCACCATGATCTACAGTGATGTCTAAAGCATACGTGATACTTCCATCAGGATTAGTCGTCTGATTGACAATGGAGATGCTACTGTTGTCACACGCGATCGACACATTTGCCAAAGCAACAATGAAGAGAGTAAATAGGCTTGCTAAAAAATTCATATTATTTCTTTTGTTCGTTTAAATCTATAGTGGGTTACCGAAGCATATTGACATGTCCAATTTCCATTCTTCGCTTGTCTGATGTAATTTCTTTGAACTCAATTTTCCAGGTATATGAACCGTCTTGAGCGTATTTTCCGTTGTAAGTTCCGTCCCATCCAATGGTGGTATCGTGACTTTCAAATATCACTTCTCCCCATCGATTGAAAATCAATAATGAATAATCGAATGGATCGAAGCCAGAGTTAAATACAGGTTGGAATGTTTGATTGAATTCATCTCCGTCAGGTGTGAATGCATTGGGAACATAGAAGATTAATTCTTCTTGCACGATAATAGATTGAGTGATAGTATCCGAACATCCAGTAGCATTTATTGCGATTAATGTAATCGTGTATTCACCTGCCTCGAATTCAGGAAAATCATGAATTGGAGATTCTTCTGATGAGAATGGGCTACCGTCTCCAAAATTCCAAATGTAACTTTCTGAACCTAGTGAAGTGTTTATGAATGAGGCTTCTGTATTCAATGAAGTTAAACCATAGAAGTCACTATTGAAGCCTGCAACTACCAAGTCGAATTCTGAAATCACAAGTATTACTGCACTGTCACACCCATTTGATGCAGTTAAAATTTCCGTAAAAGTTCCCGCAGGATAAACCGTTCCATTTGGAGAAATATATTCTTCTCCGAAACAAACGCTTTGGAATGATGTGCTCGAAATTGCAGGAAGTTCAGTAATGTTAAAGGTCACGATGCTATCGCATCCTAATGTAGAAGTATATACTTCATCAAAATTACCTGCACTATAATTATTTCCTTGTGGTGAAGTGAATTGTTCGCCAAAGCAAACTACCTCATTTGTATTACTCGTAATTGACGGGATTTCATTAATGATAAAGGTCACCGTGCTATCACACCCTGATACAGAAATATATACTTCATCAAAACTACCAACGCCATAAGTGTTTCCTTGCGGTGAAGTGAATTGACTACCAAAACAAACCAATTCATTTACATTGCTTAATAATGGCGCTAATTCTGTGACGTTGAATGTAACGACACTATCACAACCCGAAGCCGAAACGTAAGTTTCGTCAAAGGCTCCGCCGCCATAATCATTTCCTTGAGGGGAAGTGAACAAGGCTCCAAAACAAACTATTTCGAAAACATCTTTTGCAATTGCATCGAGCTCTGTAATGTTATATGTTACCGTGCTGTCACATCCTGATCCTGAAACAAATATTTCATCGAACGAGCCTGCTCCGTAGTTGTTTCCTTGCGGAGAAGTGTACAATTCACCAAAACAAACATCTGCGAAAATTGTATTTGTTATTGCTGGAATTTCTGCAATGATAAACGTAACAATACTGTCACAACCTAGGCTTGAAGTAAACGTTTCATCAAATGACCCAACGCCATAATTATTTCCTTGCGGTGATGTGAATTGATCGCCAAAGCAAACGGTCGAGTTGAAAGTACTTGTGAGGGTGATTAGCTCACTTACATTGTACGTTACGACACTGTCACAACCAGATGCAGTAACGAATGTTTCATCGAATGTTCCTGCGCTGTAATTATTTCCTTGAGGTGAAGTGTATTGAGTTCCGATACAGATATCAACATTTAATATACTTGTGATCGCGGCTAGCTCTGTAATAATATATGTTACAATACTATCACAGCTAGAAGCAGAAATGAGCGTTTCATTGAACGAACCTGTACTGTAATTGTTCCCTTGCGGAGACGTGTATTGAGCTCCAAAACAAACTATTTCGTTTACTGTATTTGTAATTGCGGCAAGTTCTGTCACGTTATATGTTACAACACTATCACATCCAGAATCCGAAACGAATGTTTCGTTGAATGTTCCTACGCTATAGTTATTCCCTTGTGGAGACGTGTATTGAGCTCCAAAACAAACTGTTTCGTTTACGGTATTCGTAATTGCGGCAAGTTCTGTCACGTTATATGTTACAACACTATCACACCCAAAGACTGAAACCAATGTTTCGTTGAATGTTCCTACGCTATAGTTATTCCCTTGTGGAGACGTGTATTGAGCTCCAAAACAAACTGTTTCATTTACTGAGTTCGAAATTGCGGCAAGTTCTGTCACATTATACGTTACAACACTATCACAACCAGAAGCCGAAACCAATGTTTCGTTGAATGTTCCTGCACTGTAATTGTTCCCCTGCGGAGACGTGTATTGCGTTCCAAAACAAACCGTTTCATTTATTGTATTTGTAATTAATGAAGCGGCTGTTACTGTAGTTACAATAATCGAATCGCAACCTTGTGCTGTCGTTAGGTTCGATGTGTTCGTTGTATTCCCAATAATAACTTCAGAGGTCCCATCAGGATAATTTACGGTAGTGTTAATACAAGCCGAAATGTTTTCATTTAAGTTGTAAGTCTGACCTCCGTCTAAAATAACAAGGTCTAAAGTGTCATCACATAAGTTATCATTGATATCAAAAACGATTACTTGATACGTACCATCCGATAAATTTGGAATTGCGTAGGTATTTGCCGTTACATCATTAAGCGGTGTGTAAAGTACTCCGTTAATTGTTACGTCATAAGTTGCAGATCCAGTTATTGTAAGGCTGATTGATCCGTCATTTCCCGTACAAGTTTCATTACTGACTGTTCCTGAGATGATTAAATCACAGCAATTAATGATATTGAAATTTTTTGGTCCAATTAAGTCTGCACAATTCGTGCTTATAGCTGTTAATGCTGCACTCCAAGCTCCATTTCCTGTCAATAGCGCAACGACACCAGCATCATTTGTATTTACAACGTAGACCTGATAGTTTCCTATTCCTCCGTAATTTCCTTGGTTAAAAGTTCCAGTTGTATTTGACGCGACAATATTTCCAGTTCCTAGATCAATTAATACATAGATTTGTTGATACCCAGCTGTCATTGTGTAATTACTTGTTGTAACAACTATATCATCACCATTGCAAAGTTGTGTATTGCTACAAACAGTATAGTTATTCGAAATTGAGTGAAAGCAATTGGCTGAATTTTGATCAAAAGAATCAACATTTGACCATAACAATCCAGAAGCCAAGACTGCTGGTGTTAAACCTTCATAATTAACAGCATAAACCGTATAACTTCCATCAGGGAGTCCTGCAAAAGCACCAGTTCCGTTAATTTCTAAAATAGTTCCTGTATTGTCAACAATTGCATACTCTTGTGTATATCCAGCAGAAGAAGTAAAACCCGTAACGTTCACCGAAAGAGTTCCATCAAAAGAGTCACATTGCGCAAAGCTTAACATCGGAATTAAGAAGCCAATGAGTACTATAAAACCTTTCATAGACAATGGGATGTATTTGAAAAATTCAATACACTTTCATTGGAGAAAAATGAAGATGACAGATTTTTTTGAGGTTTGGCTTCTCGAAATAAAATCGTAATGTTTACAAATTCGGGCATTAAAATTTATTGTTAGTCTAGTTTAGATGAACAAGAAAGAAGTTTTAAATGGGGCCGACAAAGAAATGACGTGTACGGCACTGAATAGCTGTGAACATCTACGTTATAGAGTCAACGGTTATGTTTTTGTGGCCAATGGTTGGAAGGTTTTGTTGAGTAGATACACTCAGTTGGCATGGTTCAAGTTTTAGAAGGGCTCGAACCGATGAATTAATTTCTTAGATCGTGATTTGAGAATAAATTCCATAAGATTGAAAATCGGATTTGCATCTTTAGAAAATAATTACATACATTTGTAGCGTAAAAAAAAACAATGAATTTTAGTCAACTCCATCATCATCATTTTCATACTTGCCCTCAGGCGATGTGTTCATGATATGTGTTGACTTCAACTAAAAATATTAAAAACCCGTCTGAGTAATCAGACGGGTTTTTTGTTTCTCCTCGGTTTACTCAGGCACATTTTCTCCAAAATGAGTAACCTTAAAATTGCAATTCAAAAAAGCGGACGACTTAACGAAGAGTCACTGAAACTCCTTAAATCTTGTGGAATCAGGATTGAAAACGGCATCGATCAATTGAAGGTCAGTGTTCCGAATTTTCCGCTTGAAATCTTCTACCTTCGAAATTCTGACATTCCGCAATACCTTGAAGATGGCGTGGTGGATATCGCAATCATTGGGGAAAACCTATTGATTGAAAAAGACAACAACGTTAAAGTGATCCAGAAACTTGGGTTCTCTAAATGCAGAGTATCGCTTGCCGTTCCCAAAGATATCGATGTAGCTGACCTTTCGTATTTCAATGGTCGAAAAATTGCGACTTCTTATCCAAATACAATTAAAAACTTCCTTGCTGATAGGAATGTCGTGGCAGAGATTCACACCATTTCTGGATCTGTCGAAATTGCCCCAAACATTGGCTTGGCAGATGGGATTTGCGACATCGTTAGTTCTGGATCAACGCTTTTCAAAAATGGTTTAAAAGAGACGCAGGTCATTCTTAAGTCAGAAGCAGTTCTTGCAAGTTCAGTCAATCTTTCAGTAGAAAAACAAGACGTTTTGGACAAGCTTCTCTTTAGGATTAAAGCGGTTCTCAAGGCGAAATCATCGAAGTATGTTTTGATGAATGTTCCCAATGACAAGATCAACCTTGTGAGTTCGATTCTTCCCGTTTTAAAATCTCCAACGATTCTTCCTCTTGCCGAAGAAGGCTGGAGTTCATTACACTCCGTAATTGACGAAGACAAGTTCTGGGAGGTGATTGACGAACTAAAAGACGCGGGAGCAGAAGGAATCCTGATTGTACCTATCGATAAAATTGTTCTGTAATGAAAAAGTACACCTTACCTAAAAAAGTGGAATGGTCAGAGATTTGCGCACGGCCAACATTTGATAAAAATGAGTTGGCAGAGCAAGTAAGTACTGTTCTTGAACGTGTGAAAACGTCTGGGGATTCTGCTATTCAACGTTTTACCAAACAGTTTGACGGCGTTGACCTGAAAGACTTTAGAGTTTCTGAAGATGAAATTCAAAAGGCTACGAATTTGGTGTCCGATGATTTAAAGCAAGCGATCCAATTGGCCAAGTCGAATATCGAAACGTTTCACAGAAGTCAAATTGATTCAGTTGAGGTCATTGAAACAATGAAAGGCGTTCAATGTTGGAGAGAAAGTGTCGCGATTGAAAAAGTAGGACTTTACATTCCCGGTGGCTCTGCGCCTTTGTTTTCCACAATATTGATGTTAGGTGTTCCAGCATTAATTGCGGGTTGCAAAGAAGTAATTTTGTGTACGCCTCCGAATAAAGATGGTGAAATTAATCCTGCCATCTTGTACACGGCAAAGCTCGTCGGAATTACACAAGTATTTAAAATTGGCGGAGCGCAAGCAATCGGAGCAATGGCATTTGGAACAGAATCGGTTCCTGCGGTTTATAAAATTTTCGGTCCTGGAAATCAATACGTCACGAAGGCGAAAGAGCTGATTCAGCAGCAAGGCGTCGCGATTGATATGCCCGCTGGGCCAAGTGAGGTTTTGGTCATTGCCGATTCATCGTGCAATCCGTCTTTTGTAGCTTCTGATTTACTTTCACAGGCGGAACACGGAGCAGACAGCCAGGTGATTCTTGTTTCTGACGATGCCAATGTTTTGGAGGAAACGAATGCTGCTGTACTTGATCAACTCGAACGGTTGCCAAGAATGGAAATTGCGAAAAAAGCTTTGGAAAACAGTAAGTCTATCCTTCTTGGTTCTCTTGAAGAATGCATGGAACTGAGCAATTATTACGCTCCCGAGCACTTGATTATCGCGTCTGAAACTCCAGAGCGTTTATCGAAGTCGATTGTGAATGCTGGCTCTGTTTTTCTTGGGAATTATAGCTGTGAAAGCGTTGGAGATTATGCCAGTGGAACCAATCACACGCTACCAACAAATGGATACGCTCGAAACTACAGCGGCGTATCGCTCGATAGCTTTGTGCGTAAAATCACCTTCCAAAAAATCTCAAAAACGGGGATTCAAGCGATTGGTCCAGCGATTGAGTTAATGGCAGAGGCAGAAGAACTTTTCGCTCACAAAAATGCAGTATCGATACGACTTAAAGCTTTAAAAGATGTTTGAATTGGATAAAATCACACGATCGAATATTCGTGGACTTCAACCGTATTCGAGTGCTAGAGATGAATTCAACGGTACAGATGGTGTTTTCCTTGATGCCAACGAGAATCCTTATGGTGACTTGAATCGCTATCCTGATCCGTATCAACGCGAATTGAAACAGATGATTTCAGGGATTAAAAACGTGGATGAGAAGAACGTTTTCATAGGAAATGGAAGCGATGAAATTATTGATCTCTTATTCAGAATTTTCTGCAATCCTGGAAAAGACAAAGCATTGACTTTTTCGCCAACTTATGGAATGTACGATGTCGCGGCAGGAATTAACGATGTGGAATTAATAAAGATCGATTTGAATCAAGATTTTGATATCGATTTTGTTTCAGTCGAACCGTATTTGTCCGATCCTGAATTGAAATTGATCTTACTTTGTTCGCCAAATAATCCAACTGGGAATTGTTTGAATCAAGCCACCATCGAAAAAATCCTTTCATCTTTCAATGGAATCGTTCTAATTGACGAGGCTTATATTGATTTTTCAGATCGTCCTTCCTTTTTAAATCAAATTGATTCTTATCCAAATCTCGTTGTCAGTCAAACGATGAGTAAAGCGCATGGATTGGCGGCCGCTAGAGTAGGAATGGCATATTCAAACATGTCGATCATAGTGTTGTTGAATAAAGTGAAACCTCCATACAACGTGAGCGCATTGAACCAAATAGCTGCTCTTGACTCCTTCAAAAGAACGGACGACTTCGAACAAAACAAAGAACGAATATTATCTGAAAAGAAAAATCTTCGATCGGTTCTTGAAAAGTTAGAGATAATTAAAAAAATATATCCGTCAGAAGCCAATTTCTTTCTCGTTGAAACGGAGAATGCAGATGGTGTTTATAACGCACTTGTTGAAGAAAAAATAATAGTCAGAAACCGGAATCGAGTGATTAAGAACTGCATTCGAATCACGGTTGGATCGGCCGAAGAGAATAAAGCATTAATTGAAGCATTAAAAAGAATTTAAGATGAAAAAAGTATTGTTTATAGACAGAGATGGAACGTTGGTAATTGAACCACCCGTTGACTATCAACTGGATAGTTTGGAGAAATTGGAATTCTATCCTGGCGTCTTTCAGTGGTTGTCAAAAATCGCATTGGAACTCGATTATGAATTGGTCATGGTCACAAATCAAGATGGATTGGGAACAGATTCATTTCCAGAAGATACGTTCTGGCCAGCCCAAAATAAAATCATCGAAGCATTTAAAAATGAAGGTGTAGAATTCAATGAAATTCTTATTGATAAAAGCTTTCCAGAAGACAAGGCGCCAACTAGAAAACCAGAAACGGGCCTTTTGAATAAGTACATTTTTGGCGATTATAATATGGCTGAATCATTTGTGATTGGAGACCGTGAATCAGATCTTCAGCTTGCCAAAAACTTAGGCGCAAAAGGAATTTTCATTGGAGCTTCAAAAGCTGATGATTCCATCTTGACAACGAAAGATTGGAGTGAGATTTACAGCTTTTTAAAATCAAAACCGCGTACGTCTATGCGTTCTCGGATTACGAATGAAACGGAAATCAAGATTGAAATCAACCTAGATGGAACGGGACAAAGTAGTATTTCAACGGGTATTGGATTTTTTGATCACATGTTGGAACAAATCGCAAAACACGGAAAAATTGATTTGGATGTCCAAGTTCAAGGCGATCTTGAAATTGATGAACACCACACGATTGAAGACGTTGCAATCACCTTAGGCGAGACGCTAAAAGCCGCTTTGGGGTCAAAGAAGGGAATTCAACGCTACGGGTTTCTATTGCCAATGGACGATTGTTTGGCGCAAGTCGCAATTGATTTCGGTGGACGGCCTTGGCTCGTCTGGGAGGTTGATTTCAAACGGGAAATGATCGGTGAAATGCCAACGGAAATGTTCATGCACTTTTTCAAGTCATTCAGTGATGGAGCGAAATGCAACCTCAACATCAAGGCCGAAGGAGAAAACGAGCACCACAAGATTGAATCGATTTTCAAAGCCCTTGCAAGAGCGTTGGCCATGGCTGTAAAGCAAACAAACGATTTTTCAATTCCAAGTACAAAAGGAATCTTATGATAGCGATACTAAAATACAACGCGGGGAACATCAAGTCTGTTCAGAATGCTTTAATCCGTCTGGGCTATGACTCAATTGTAACGGATGATGTTGCCGTTTTAAACGACGCTGAAAAAGTCATTTTCCCTGGTGTTGGAGAGGCGAGTTCCGCAATGAAATATTTGCGCGAACGCGGTCTCGATAATGTGATCAAGAATTTGAAACAACCCGTTTTAGGTATCTGCCTCGGATTGCAATTGATGTGCTCCAATTCAGAAGAAGGCGAAACAGAATGCCTTGGAATTTTCCAAAACAAAGTGAAACGATTCGAGAATACGGTAATCGTTCCGCACATGGGATGGAATGAACTCACAAACTTAAAAGGAGCTTTATTTCAAAAAGTAAAACCCGAGAGTGATACGTATTTCGTTCACGGTTATTACGCTGACTTGTCAGAAGATACATCGGCGGTTTGCAATTACAGTATCCCGTTCAGCGCGGCGATTGAAAAAGGAAATTTCTACGGGACCCAATTTCACCCAGAAAAATCTTCGGATGTTGGAGAAATCATATTGAAAAACTTTTTAGAATTATGAGAATTATACCCGCAATAGATATCATAGACGGCAAGTGCGTTCGGCTTACAAGAGGCGATTATGATACAAGCAAAATTTACAACAATGACCCCATCGAAGTGGCCAAAGAATTTGAAGCGAATGGAATTCAATTCCTTCACCTCGTTGATTTGGATGGGGCAAAATCGAAACGGATTGTGAACCACAAGGTTCTTGAAAAAATCGCTTCGGAGACGAATCTGAGTATCGATTTTGGTGGCGGCTTAAAATCGGATGATGATTTAAGAATCGCATTTGATTCTGGTGCAAAGCAAATTACGGGAGGAAGTGTCGCTGTTCAAAATCCTGAAATTTTCAAAGGATGGTTGAAGCAATTCGGAGCAGATAAAATCATTCTTGGAGCAGATTGCAAAGAGCGCAGAATCGCAACGAACGGTTGGCTGAAAACTTCGGAATTGGACGTTTTGGATTTTATATTGGAGTATCAGTCGGAAGGAATAAATTCTGTCATCTGCACCGATATTTCAAAAGACGGAATGCTAGAAGGCCCTTCGATTGAATTGTATCGAGAAGTGATTTCTAAAAGTAAAGTTAAGTTGATTGCAAGCGGGGGAGTGGCATCGATGCAAGATTTAATTGATTTGAAAGCGATTGGTTGCGAAGGAGCAATTGTCGGTAAAGCGATCTACGAAGGAAAAATAACCCTTAAAGAATTGAGCACGTTATGCTAAAGAAAAGAATCATTCCCTGTCTGGATATTCAAAATGGAAGGACGGTTAAAGGAATCAATTTTGTTGGAATTAAAGATGCTGGCGATCCAATTGAATTGGCGAAAAAGTACGTTGAAGAAGGCGCTGATGAATTGGTGTTTTTGGATATCACAGCGACAATCGAAAAACGCGGCACTTGGGTCGAACTTGTTGAAGAAATAGCGCTTGAAATTGACATTCCATTTACGGTTGGCGGGGGAATCAACTCTGTGTATGACGTTGCAAAGTTAATTGCTGCGGGAGCCGACAAAGTATCGATCAATTCATCCGCAGTGAAAAGGCCTGAGTTGATTCAAGAAATCGCGGCACAGTTTGGCAGCCAATGTGTCGTTTTGGCCATTGATACGAAGTTCATCGACAACGAATGGATCGTCTTCATCAACGGAGGAAAAATTAAAACAGAATTAAAAGCAGTTGATTGGGCGAGAACGGCCGTTGAACTTGGCGCAGGAGAAATTTTACTCACTTCAATGAACAACGACGGAACGAAGGCGGGCTTTGCTTTGGATATTGTGGGCCAAGTCAGCGAAACTGTTAATGTTCCTGTTATCGCTTCGGGAGGAGCGGGTTCGAAAGAGGATTTCGAAGTTCTATTCTCTACCACAAAAGCGACAGGTGGATTGGCGGCAAGCATTTTCCACTACGGTGAAATTCCAATTCCAGAGCTCAAAAATTATTTAAAAACGAAAAAAATACCAGTACGATGCAGATAGATTTTAAAAAAGGAAATGGACTTGTTCCCGTGATCGTTCAAAACTCAATGACACTTCAAGTTCTTATGCTTGGATACATGAACGAGGAGGCGTATGAAAAGACATTAAAAGAAGGCGTTGTCACGTTTTATAGTCGAAGTAAGGAACGGCTTTGGACAAAAGGTGAAACATCTAAAAATTATTTAACCGTAGATGAAATACGCATTGATTGCGATCAGGATACCGTTCTTATAAAAGCAACGCCTTCTGGGCCAACGTGTCACACAGGCGCCAATTCGTGTTTCAAAGAAGAAACGTCGAAAGGATTTATCTATGAACTTGAAAAAACGATCAACCAACGGATTGACGACAACGATGAGAGCTCGTACACGAACCAATTGTATAGAAGTGGCATTAACAAAGTGGCTCAAAAAGTAGGCGAAGAAGCGGTTGAAGTCGTTATTGAAGCCAAGGATGATAATGTTGATTTGTTCAAAAATGAAATGGCTGATTTGACCTACCACATGCTGATTCTTTTGAAAGCGAAGAACGTTAGTTTCGGTGAAATTGAGGAGGTGTTATTTGCGAGAAGTTAAACATTAATTTCTGTACCTTTACTCAAAATAAGATGG
>JAWUWJ010000180.1:0-8884 GCA_034111925.1 Crocinitomicaceae bacterium | reverse complement strand
CAAGTTACCAGTAACGTTAATCCCTAGTGGAGTCATTCCAGCTAAGTTTAAGAACCAGATAAAGAAGAATACCGTTAAAAGGTAAACCATATATTTCTTGTGTTGCTTTTCTCCAATGTTTGGAATAGCAATATCATCACGAATAAACAAAATGATTGGCTCAAAGAACTTCGCAGCTCCTGATGGAGCTAAGCCAGACTTATATGATCTTGCAACGCTTCTAAACAAGAAGAACATTAAAAGACACATTAAGAAAATAGTCACAACATTTTTCGTAATAGAAAAATCCATAGGCTGCACTCGTTCAAATGTAACCTCATCCGTTTTTTCGTCAACTATTTTCTCTGTGATATATGAACCATCTTTTTCACACTTATAGATCTTTCCATCATGTGTATCTAAACGATAGAAATTTCCTTTTGATTCCACAACCTTCTCTCCATGATCAAATGAGCTAGACATAAAAGTATGAACACCTTCATCATACAAGATAACAGGAAGACCGAAGCCATAATGCTTATCTTCAGACTCAATTGTTAAGATTCCAAAATCATGAGAATCCTGCGTATGGTGTTTTACGAACTCATTGTTCTTTCCCCTTTGTTCTTCAGGAGTAAGCTCCTTCGTAGATTCGTGATGACCTCCATCAGCACGGGCGTTAACAGCCAAAGGGCTGACAATAATTAAGACGAGTAAAAATTTAATTAATCTATGCATATCACACGATCTATTGACCACTAATTTTGGGGCAAAAGTACGTATAATATTAATATAGGTGAAACTAATTTGAGTAAAACTTTTAAACCAATTGATCTAGACCTTATGTGGATAAAAAAATCTAGCAAATTATCCTCAAATTCAAGCAGATAATCATTCTAGGTTTTAGCCAAGATGCGCGTCTTTTGAATTTAAAATTCGCAACAAGTAGGAAACCTCAACTACAACACTAATTCCATAAGGGACAAAGAAGGAGGTAAACTCGACATTATTAACTCCAACACCTTCCTTAAGGCTAGGAAATAAGATAACTAGAAATAGAATTAGCTTAATTGTACTGGCAGCCAGAAATACAAACCCTAACTGACTTGACTTTTTCTTCTGATAAACCAACATTACAATAAAGAAGGCAATTGTAAAAAGATAATTAAAGCAATAATTGATAACTATATGGCTTTCGAAAGATCCAATCTTTAAACCGTGTTGAATTAAAAAATGAACAACAAACGAGACTCCCAACAGTGTTGTTAAGAGCAATACAAAGCTCATGGCTTTTTTAGTCATCCTTGTTGTTGAGTTTGTTTACTTGACGTAAAACATTGTACAATGAAATGGCAACAGCAAATAGCGTGATTCCAATTGTAAACCATTTTTTATCTGAGGGGTATGTATCATCCAAGTACCTGCCAAGGATTGCACCTAAAAATATTGTCGCCGCCATCTGAGCACCAATCCCTGATAAACGAACGTATCTAGGTGGTCCACTTGGCTTTTTCTTGTCGGTCATTTAGTAGACCAAGTTGTCTTCTAATGCGTCTTCTTTTACCGTTTTCGTTGCAGTCGTTGCGCCTTTACTATTGCTCATTACGCAGCTTCCAGAAAATTTAGCTCCTTCTTCAACTTCTAACTTCGCCGTAGTGATTTCTCCAATAATAGCTGCTGTTGATCTCAATGACAACAATCCATCAACTTTAAGGGTTCCATCAATATTACCTTCAATATCTGCAGACCCGCACGAGAGGTTTCCTTTGATCTTTCCAGTTACTCCTATTACCACTTTGGATGAGGCAGAAACGTTTCCAACTACTTCTCCATCGATACGTAAATTAGATTCAGTGATCATGTCACCAATCACTTTAGACCCTTCAACAATTACATTTAATTTATCCGGACTATCAAACGACACTGTTCCCTTCTTCTTCATAACTTCAAATTAATAGTATTCTAAATAAAAATCCTCGTACTCCTTCAAACTCATGCTTTCAAAAAGCGTTCTGAGATTATCCTTTGTGATGATTAGAATCTTAGCCTCACTGATGTCAAGCAAGTGCTTTTTCGTCGCTTTGAATGCTCTAATATAAGAAGCTGCTTTCATATCGTCATCGAAATCATCAATGAGTATTACTGATTGGTCCTTTCCAAAGATCTTCGGATCAACCTTTAAACGGTCACGACTAAAGTATTCTCTATTGAAATTGGAAATTCTAGTTTTAGCACTCGTAGAGCTTGTTTTCTTAGATAAGAAGACAATTACCTTCACTTTAACTTGATCGTTGTATCGATAACCCGATTTATTCATAAAGTCAACCGCTGCATTTTCAGAATATCCGTTTTGAATAATTCCAATCATTTCTACAGCTCGTTTCGCCTCTTCCGTTTCTGGATATTCAGCAACAAGTTGTTCTAAAACAGGCAATAGAATGTTCTTATCTCTTTCCATTTGACCTTGACACATTGCTTTCAATAACATGTACTTCGATCTATAGATATTGTCTTTTTCGTCACTAATTATTCTAGTAGCATTGTTCAGAACATCACGATAACGCCCTCTTGAGTATTTATCAACTTCAGAAATATACACCTTAACGGATGCTGCATCTCTTTCCTTCTTTTTAATAAAGAAATCTGGATCCGTAAGGTAATTGGCGTAATCACTGAGAGGATAATTATCCACAATGTATTTTTTCTGTTTCTCAGCCATAACAGAATTACCACTCATTGAAAGCTTGTACAATTGGAATGCACTTAAGATATCGTGTGGATCTGACTGCAATCCTTTGTCCAATGCTGCTTGAAATTGACCTTCAGCCAGTTTCGATTCATTCAGTTGCTCTTTGTAAATAACTCCTGCATTATAATACCCTTCCATCAACTTACGGTTTGAATTCGCCATCGCTTCTTCATCCAAAGGAATCAATCGCAATAAATTCTCAACAGTCAATGTGTCTTCTGTTTCTTGCGGAAGAGAATCTAGTAACTCCTCATCTGGCCCTCCGAATGTAGCTTCTGGAATTTTTTCCGACCGACGCCAGTTGTCCTCGTTGTCACGTTGACCCCACAATCTCTTAAAATCTTGATACCCTTCTGCTCTGGCTTTCGTATTATTCCAATACCATTTGGAACCATTTCCACCCGTTTCAAACAAGGCTTCATTGTCCTGCAACTCTCTTAATCTTTCAGCATCTCTCTGTTTTCGAGCAGCTTCATCGTCCTTGATTTGTTTGATAACACCTTTAAGGAATTTCTCACGGTCTTTTTCAGGCAACGCGGCAATTCTTTGAAGACTATCTTCACGCTCGACTGTTTCAACGGCTACAACTAATTTTGCTAGATCAGTCGCTTTATTACGAATTGCTTCAGCATTTGGATACGTATCCTTAATTACATTGGCGCAAGAATCATAATATTTTTGAGCGGGAACATATTGACGTTTCGAGAAGCTTAAATCTGCCAATCTTTCGTAAGCCATTCCTTTCTGACGTGTATTTGTCGTTGAATAGAACGCTGATTTGTGCAAGTAATCAATTCCTTGTATTTCGTCGTTCTCTTTAAATTCGATTTCAGCAAGAGCAAAATAGATTTGATCCTTATACTCTGCGTTTTTAGAATCACGAAGCATTTTATTCAATTCCTTCTTCACTTTGTCGCCCTTTCCTAAGAACGCTCTTTTCAAGCGAGCATTGAAATTCATTTCATACCCTGCTTTACTCTTAATCACCTTCGTATAATGAAACTTCGCTAGGTTATCATCCCCTGTCTCTTGATACATCTGCCCAAGAACGAAATGAACTCTGGCTTTATTATCACCCATTCGCGCTTGATTTAAAGCTTCCTTTAAATAGGTAATCGCATCTTCTTTATTGTCTTCTAACAAAGCCAACTCGGCCTTGGTCTTTTCCAATTCAAATTTAATTGCTGGAGGAAACTTTGCGATTTCATCCTTTTTACTTTTTTTCTTTTTCTTTTTGCTCTTACTTTTTGGGCTCTTCTCCCCTTTTCGAGCTTCTTCTTCAAGAATTGCTTTGTCTAAATTATCAAGATTAAACTTCGCTTCGGTCAAGTTTCCTTGTGCTATATTCGTTTTCGCCATCCACAGCTCTCCAACGTACAACGAAGGGTCATTTTTGTAGAATTTACGAACGAATTCGAAGCTTTTCATTGCTCCTTCATAGTCACGACGGTAATAAGATGCGATCCCAATTGTTGTCCAATTTTCATCGATCCAACGGTTGTGTTCTTCCTTTTTTCTCGAAGGACGCTCATTGCTCGGCATGCTGTGATTCACAATTACCTTTTTGCATTTAGCAATCGCTGTATCAATCGCAGGATACATGCCTATAACTTCCGTTTCCCCTGGAACAGGATCAATAGGAATTAATGCATAATAATCCTCAATGCGCCCTTGTTGATAAGAGGTCATTCCCTGATCAATCAATTCATTCGCATTGTAATATCCGTTGTAATGAGCCGTTAAGCTATGGTAATTGCGATTGATGAAAGTATTCTTCTCCGTTGAGCACGAGAAGACTACCACCATTACCAATGATGCAATCGCTGCTATTTTAAATCCTCTTACCATTTTATATCTTGATTTTCGTTCTTCTGGAAGAAGAACTCCCAAAAATCATATTTATTATACCTGATCCTCTTTATTTTAGGCAATATTTGTAAAGACTTGTTGGATATCATCATCGTCTTCAATTTTATCCAACATCTTTTCAATGTCGACAAGTTGCTCCTCAGTAAACTCAACTGGCGAGGTTGGAATTCTTTGAAGGTTCGATTTGACAACGTCAACATTCATTTCTTCAAGTTCTGTTGAGAGCGATCCAAATGCCGTATACTCTCCATAAACAAACACTTTATCCTCAATTGCTTCGATCTCTTCCAATCCAGCATCAATCAACTCAAACTCCATTTCCTCAATATTTGTTTCTTCTGTTTTTTCAAACTCAAAAACTGATTTACGGTTGAACATAAATTCAAGAGAACCATTGGAAACAATACTTCCGCCTGCTTTATTGAAATATGATTTCACATTTGCAATCGTTCGGGTAGGGTTATCTGTCGCACATTCAATAAACACCAAAACTCCGTGTGGCCCCTTTCCTTCATAATTCATTTCAGAAAAAGTCTCAGCATCTTTAGCATTTGCACGTTTGACAGCCGCTTCGATATTGTCCTTAGGCATGTTTTGACCTTTGGCATTTTTAATTGCCGTACGAAGAGACGCATTCGAATCTGGATCCGTTCCGCCTTCTTTGGCTGCCATGGTTATCGCTTTACCAAGCTTGGGAAATAGTTTGGACATTTTATCCCATCTCTTTTCCTTTGCCGCTCGTCGATATTCAAATGCTCTACCCATTATATAAGTGTTGTTTGTAACAAAATTAAGAAATTAGAGGAACAAGAGGAAGTAGATGAATTGAAAAATTCCACTTCTAGAATGTCAAACCCCGTTTGTGGCTTCCACTCTAACAATTTTGATTTACTGTCACTTTCCTCAGAGCTCGTCCAATATTGGCTTCCTTTTCACAGAAACACTTGCCTTTCAAGCCTTACCATCATTGGTTCAGGTCTAAAATCTAACTGACAATTAGTACAGCTAAGAAGTCTTACGCCTTTACAATCACATAGCGAAACTATGATGATTGTAAGCGCAAAGACCTAAAATAATATTTCCTTATTCAGAAAGCTTTTTGTGACGATCAATGTCTTCCACTTTATCTTTTACTAATAAGTTAATTACGAAGAACATACCACCAATCATAAGGAAAATAATTCCTTTCATTATGTACCCTAAATCTGCATCGGAATACCGCATCAATAATAAGCTTGCAATGACAAACAGTCCCATGGTCATTTTAAAGACCTTCCCGTCGGCACTACCATGAATAATTGTTGTTATACCGATGTATAAAACGTAGAAATTAATGAAGACTGACAACCACCACCATGAATCAATGACATCATCAAAAAGCATACAGAATATCATGAAAAATGGAGCAAATACAACTAGATAATTGATTTCACCGAATTTCTCTTTTGCTCTGAAGAAATTATAATAAACACCGCCCATAACGACTAGCAACAAAAGGAAATAATACCATTCCTCACCTTCCCAGTCCTCCATATTCATAAAAGAATCAGAAGTGAAAGAAATTATCTTTCCCATTTTATCTGAAATCCCAATAAGCGCGAAAACAATCCCCGCTTGAGGCAACCAAGAGAATGGACGCATAAGAATCGATTTATTGTCTCTCATAAACTGTTTTCCGAACAGGTACAATCCAACCATTGAAGTCAATCCCCAAAGCATGTTATTGCTTTTCACAGTCGCTACAAGGCCTATTGCAAGAGCGAGGTAGAAAAAATACGACATAAAGACGATTCGAACACTTTGCTTGGTCGCTTTCTTATCGAGAGCCAAGTAGTAATGCGGTATAAAAGCCAAGATATACAACCAGAACCAATAAGAATCCTCTGCAAAAAGCATGTCAATATCAAATCGAAATATATTGATATCAGGTGTGACTATAAGTAAAAGGGCCAATGGAAGATAAAATGCAGATATAACTGAAGCCCGAGCGATATAGAAGAGTGGAATTGTAAGTGCTAACCACACTTTAATGAACTTTATATAATCCCCTTTTAATTCATAAGTCTGGCTGATAAGTAACATGGAAGCTCCAATCATGAGCATCAAAAAGAGTGAACTGGCCTCTATCCATATTTTAGAATCCTTGTGCTTCGTAAGGGCCAAATAATACAAATAACCCGCTGCTAAAACTGGAATGGTACTAAAAAATCCTTGCAAGTGCTCTGGCATATCATACCAGTTCTCAGATACAATAGAGAAAACACCGGCTGAAGCAAAAAGAGCTCCGAAAAGCGCACTGAAAATTAGAAAGACTTGCCATTTGCTAGGGTTTTCGTTTCTTCGAATAAAGCTTCTGATTTTAATTCCAGATTCCGAATTGACGATATTCTTTTGCTCAAGTTTTTTGGCAAAATTCAGTAAAATGTTTGTAGACTCCATAGTAGGGTAGTTTTTGTTTTCTTGCAGTGATTGTGATCTAAGGTAACATTATTTTCAGTTAATATCAATCCTATACCGCTGTCACAGAAGTTCGTTCAATTGGTTTTAAGAGACTAACCCCGATAAGATTACAAGAATCGATTTTTTCGCATCTTATTTTTCACATCAATAAGGTGGAAAAGTATTTTATTTAACACTTTGAATCGGGGATTTCATTCTCTACATTTGATCAACGACAATCAATTATATGAAAAACATACTTGTTCTAGGTGCTGGACTTTCTTCATCTTCACTTATTAGATATCTACTAGAAAATTCGATTGAAAACGACTGGAGAGTGAGCATTGTTGATCAAGACATTGAAATGGTTCGTTCAAAGATTGATGGCCATGTTAACGGTGATGCCCTGTCGTTTAATGCAACAGATCGTTCTCAAAGACTTCCAGAAATGGAGAAAGCTGATTTGGTGATTTCAATGTTGCCCGCTCGATTCCACGTGCCGATTGCAGAAGATTGTATCGAACTTAAAACAGACCTTATAACACCTTCTTACATCTCGGAAGAAATGCGCAATTTGGATGCGAAAGCAAAGGAAGCTGGAATTGTGATCATGAATGAGATCGGCGTTGATCCTGGAATTGATCACATGAGTGCTATGAAAATCATCCACGAAATCAAAGAACGAGGTGGAAAACTGACAAGTTTCAAATCATTTACCGGCGGATTAATTGCTCCAGTAAGCGACAACAATCCTTGGAATTATAAATTCACTTGGAATCCAAGAAATGTGATTTTAGCGGGTCAAGGTGGTGCTGCAAGTTTTATTCGTAACGGACAATACAAATACATTCCTTACAACCGCCTTTTTGGTCGATTGGACAACATTTCGATCGAAGGCTACGGAGATTTTGTTGGGTACGCAAATCGCGATTCACTTTCATATAGAGAGACATACGGAATAGAAGATATTCCAACAATATTCAGGGGGACACTTCGCCGTCCAGGATATTGCAAAGCGTGGGACATTTTCATTGAATTGGGAATGACTGACGATACTTATGCGATGGTGAACACTGAAAATTTAACGCCTCGTACATTTGTAAACTCATTTCTTCCTTACAACCAAAGTAAACCGGTTGAAGACAAGTTTAAAGAATTCATCAGAGAGGAAAGAATGGAATCTTTTGAGCGATTTAAATGGTTGGGTCTTTTCGAGGACGAACCAATCGTTGGAATAGAGAATGCATCACCAGCGCAAGTGCTTCAGAAAATATTGGTAGATAAATTATCATTAGAGGATGGAGACAAGGACATGCTCGTAATGGTGCATGAATTCCAATATGAATTGAACGGAGAAAAGAGTCAAATTACTTCTCACATGGTCAATATTGGTGAAGATCAAGTGTACACATCCATGTCAAATACCGTTGGATTGCCTGCTGCGATTTGCGCAAAAATGATTCTAAACGGTACATTGAAATCCAAAGGTGTGACGCTTCCGGTTCAAAAAGAGGTTTATACTCCAATATTGGCAGAACTTGAGAAATTTGACATTCGCTTCGTTGAAAAGGAAATCTCTCTGAATTAGGGCGTCTTAAATTTGAACTGAATCTTTTCTTATCTGTACAGTCGTCTATAAATTGTATTTTTAGATAGCCAATTACATTTAATGAAAAATCGCATTTACTACAGCCTTTCGGCAATCGTCTTTTCTTTGTTTTTAATGTCACCGTCTTGTGAAAACAATTCGGTGGAACCCAAAGAAGCCACGGACGCATCAACCAGTGATGTTAATTCAATTCCAAAAAACAAAGTTGCTCCGCTTAAATTCACATTTGATGAGGACTA
>JAWUWJ010000179.1:0-7127 GCA_034111925.1 Crocinitomicaceae bacterium | reverse complement strand
GATAGAGACTTGGTACAACAGGAACAGGAGACACTCAGCCTTGAATTACAAAACTATTAATGAACTTGAATTAGAAATCAATAACCAAAATCTAGCAGCATGATCTTAACCTAGTGTCCATTTTTTTGTTGCAAGTCCAATAGACTCTCTTTATGTGCTCAATAGTATTATCAATATATTTCCTTGGATATCCTGACATATCTTCAAAGAACTTCTCCATAACAGGTATAGAATGCTTATGAACTATTTGATTTTCTTTATCCTTTACAAACTCCTCATAGGGTATTAGCCAGTTCATCCAATCCACAACGTAATGAGTTATCAATCCTGATTTGGTTGCGACCAAGGATTGGCATAACAGTCCATCTATTTTTGTTGCATCATAGTTCTTTTTCAATCTTTTTTCAATTTTGTTATCTAATACAATTCCGTACATAAACAATTGTTCTTGCAATGAATATGCGTCAATTAACCCCTTCCCGAAGAACAACGACTTATCAAAATCAGCAGTAACGGTACCATATGAAATCGCACCCTTTAGAGGGATTTGCTGGTTCATACATTCCGCCATAAACATCTTACAAACTAAATTTATCGATGCTAAAGAATCATTGGAATCATCCCTTGTTATTATTAATATTGAATCCGAAAAAATAGTCGTTCTAATTTCGCTCTTAAGCATTTCTTCCTCAACTGTAACTGATTTAAATGCTTTCTCCGTAGAGGCTAGGATTTCATGTAAATTAGTCATCCTTTTCTTTACGACAGAATGCTTATTTCGATATACATAATCTGAAAATCCCATTATATCTATAAATGCAATATATCTATCTTTCGTTTCTTCCCAATTGCTCATATTTTCGTTAATCATTAAGTTGTTTTCTTATATCTTCAATTTTGTATTCTAAGTCACTATTAGTACGTTGAATATCACTTATTTTTTCCAATTTCTCATCTACCCAACCACTAGCTCTACTTTTAAAACTTGCAGACCCATCGTACATTTGACTTCTTAAATCATCAATCTGATTACGGAGTCTATCAATATATAGCTCATTCTTTGAAATTAAGTCGGTAAATCTTTCTTGAGCACCTTCTTGTTTTCGCCTCCAGCTCTGCTTTTTTTCTTCGTGTTCTCGGTTCTTTGCTTCCCAATTTCTTTGTTTCTCTCTATAATAATCATCAAGTCTCGATTGAGCTTTATCCCAATAAAGTTTCAATGAACTTTGAACTTCCTGCCAATAAATATCATCCATCGGATACTTCTTCAATTCACTTTGAATCTGTTTTATCTCATTTAAGGCATCCTTTGGCTCTCCATACACGGCAGTGTTTGACATTTGGGAGATTTTCTCTTTAACGATATTATAGTTGCTTTTTCGTTCCTGAGATTTCTCATAATTCAATCCCTCTTTAATTTTCTTCCAAAGTTCCCAACATTTATTTCTGTCATCCTTAGTCATCTTGGCAGCCTTCATTTCTGACATAGCTTCTCCTAACAGATTCTGCGATTTTGGATAGTTAATTTTGGAGTTAAGATCTGCAAATTTTATTTTGGCTATAATTTGCTCTCGTTTTTCCCTTGAATTTGACTCGAAATTTCTATTGGCTCGAGATTGTATCTCTTTCGCCTTTTCACACAAACTCTGGAATTCTCGCCAAAGTGATTCTCGATCTTCTTTCTTTAAAGGTTTTAGTGATTTAAAGGCTTCATTCACCAATTTCACATAACTCCAAAACCGTTTTGAATCAAAAACAAAATCATTACAAATCCCTGCAAGTTCACTCAATTGCTTTTTGATCTTATGATTGTTATCAGATGTTTTTATTTCGTATTCTTTCGAGTCCATTTATCATAGATTTCGTTCAACTATATAAGTTAATTCATTTCGGATTAATTCTATCTTATTGTATGTTCTTTGCATCGAAAAATGACTATTCATAGTGATAATTATATCCTCTTTTTTTAATACATTCAACTACTTTTTTGTGAATAAATTCGATCTCCTTTTCGTCATTTATGGACTCTAACCCTCGATAGTTTTGTATTTTTTTTAAGTACAGCTCGTATTCATCTTCGGCAAACATATTTCTTAACTCGACACCAAATCCTGTTGTAGTTAAAATTTGAAAAATCATTTTAGATTTGAAAAAGCGTATAAAGTTTCGCGAAAAATAAATTGGAATAATTCCAGCTGTATTTAAGGTCCGTACTCTACTTAAAAAGAAACTCCAGCAATATCCATCTATAGAGTTCTTACCATAAACAATGTCCTTTATATTCACGACGTAAATATGGAGCCACCACCAAATAATAAATAGGATTACTATTAAATAAGCCCAACTCCAAGTATGCAAATGGAATATTGCCAAAAACGCTGAAAAACAGCCTAATAATACAATTACAAAGAATGCTATTCGAGTAACTTCTTTTGGATATTTCCATCCGCTGACTAAATACTTCCTGTCTATCTCCGTATCATTAATTATTCTTCTAGAATCAGATTTAACCAAGTACCGAAGTGAAACAAAAAGCTGCTTAATGTAAGATATAATAAGGAAACGCTTTTTTTCCTTAAAACCAGACTCTCCATATACTTTAAATATTATTTCCTTAAAAAATTCAGAGTCCAAATCTTTATAATTTTTCAAATTAGAATAGCCATATTTATCAGGCATGCTAAAAACGTATTTAAGATCTGAAGAGGATTTAAGAATCCTTTGTAATGTTTCATCAGAATGTGGAACTTTCGGGCGATTATGGGCGGCCATAATCACTTCCCAACTAGTAATTTCATTAGAATAATTTGTCTTTTTTTTCTTTTTCAAAAGCTTTTTATAATCTTTAATATATTTTCCGTTTTCCAAATGATCCGGTTTAATATCTTCAATAAATAAGCAACTTTGTTCTTGTAGCATCAATTGCATATAACCCACGAGCCTATTGTGAGATTTAAACTTGTACCAAATAATTTCAAATAAAAATGTTACGGCGATCATCGTCGTTAACGTAAAGATTATTTGGTAATCACTAGAAGATTTTTTTTCAATGAAGCTACCGACTATACCTGGTAAGCCAGACAATATCGTCGCAGATATAATATATCCGATATAAGTTGTAATACAACTACGGACTTCTTTAACATCCCCTCTAAGATTTTGGTATTCTTTATCTGAAAACTCTAACACTTAAGTACATTTATATTTTCAAAGTTACTTTTACTATTTCACAACATCAATAAGTATAACTACTCGTTCTTACACGGTATTAGTTGCAACAATTACCTGAATTGAAATATCATTTCACACACATTTTGTTCCGTGAACTACTCAAAACAAGTGTTGCACTTAGTTGATTAAAGAGCAAGGAAATTACCACAAACATGCGTTTACAATGTGATCAATAAAGGTTAGGAGATAGATTGCAGGTGTAGCGTTGTTTAGGAAGTGTATAACATCGCCTCATACTTCATGCCGAAAGTGTTATATTCGAGAGGTCGGCACGAAAGTATAGCCGAGAACCGTTATATGCAATAGAAGGTTTCGGCGCGCCATATCCTAGAGATGCCCAGAGTAGGTATCGCCAAAACAAGGATTAAAGAGCATAGAAAACAAAATGGACATAAAAGAATTCAAGACTTTTTGGAATACTGAATACCCCGAAGCGCTGCCAATTAACCATGAATTGAAGTGGGTATATAAGGACAGATGGTTGCGGACTCATAGTCTTCCAGAATCAAAGCGATATGCAGATACTGATGAGGAATATCAAATAATTTTTGATCGACAGAATGAAATAATTAATGATTTGATTGGGGCTGGAACAGAGTTCATAATTTCTTTCGGACTTTATAAAGATGATTTATCTAATGACAATTACATTGGGTTAAAAGATTTCAATGATTTTGAAAAAGTCTATACAATTGACCTCCACAAATTAAGACCTGATGATCATGAAGATGAGACGATTTTTGAGATTTATATCAAATCGGCTCTATGGGAAAGTGAATCTTCAAATGAAATCTTGAAGGCTATCGCGGACGATGAAATTAGAGCAATGTTTATTTGTCCTTCAAAACATTGCATAATTGCACCATATGATGGAGGTGTTGATATCATTGTCGAATCTATCGATAAAAAAGATGAATTAAAGTTGAAATACATAAACTGGCTGTCTGAGCGTGAAGACGGAATGTGAAATAATTGGTTTTGTTTTCTATGCTCTTTAATTGAAGCGTATAACACAACCTACACCCCATGCGGGTATGTGCTTCGAGAGATCACTTATGTGTTAACAATACTATTCTTACCTTCGAGAAAACAAACTTTGTAGTCCCGCACGGTGCGTAGCTTCAAAACGTTATGTGTAATTGACCAATGTTAGAAAACCATCAAACGTGAAACAGCTTAGTATAATATTCATATTGTTCGTAGCACTTTCTTCCAACCTGTTTGGACAGGACTCATTGAGTTATGGAGAATCATTTGAAATTGAAAGCCTTAGACATCCATTATGCGTAAAATGGGGTGAAGATTGGGCTAAAAAGCAATTTGATGAAGAATATTCGTCCTACTTTGATAGCATTGCAGACTTCATTAAATCAAATCCACAAGCAAAATTTCAAATTCGATGTTCTTCGGATTTTCGAGGAAGTGATTCAAGTAGTTTACGAATTACCCAAAGTAGAGCGAACGATTGGGTAAGCCATTTAATTCAACGAGGGGTTGACTCTAATGTAATCGAAGGAATTGGAGTTGGTGAAATGTTTGCACGCAAAGTGTGGGAAAAAGATAGCATTTACTACACTCAAAAACCGAAGAAACTAGCCGTAACAGAAATCTATATTGACGAAGATTATATTAATTCTTTTAGAAATGACCGAAGAATTTTTGACCATCTGCATTATTTGAATCGAAGGACTGAACTGACAATTAGCGAACTTGATGAGACTGCTCAAAGAAATGTCAACTACGAATTATACCAAAAACAATTCTACGGCGACAGGCAAGTTGAAATAATCGGCCTTGGAACAATACAGCAAAATGACACTATTCAATTAATCAATAAAGGAGAATTGCATTTACATTTAGTTGCAATAGGTACTGAAAATGAGTTTACAATCCGTTCACTAGAAAATCAAACTGAACAATATTATTATCAAATATTTCATAGTGAGAAGGAACGCCTACTAGATATGAGTTCAGCGAAAGGGCTATATGAGATCGATCAATTCGGTGATGGCGGTGCTGGAAAAACATTCTTATTAATACAAAGTGAATAATAAACATAACAGCCGCTACAAACCATATGGGTTTGTAGCTTCGTAATATCACTTTTGTTTAGAAAATCATTACTATCTTCGAGAAAACACATACTATCTCAATCCATTGCAAAGAATTGTTAAAAAGCAATATATACTTGCTTCACAGCGTTATTAGTACAATATTTGAGTGCAGTTGAACTCTATTGATTTTGTTAGAAATCAGATTTATTCAGCACCAAATTAAGCACTAACAAGAAAATTATGACGAAACTAAAAACAAGTTTTGTACTGAAGAAATACAACGATTCAGAAAAGCACATTATGCTTTATTTAAGCTTTGGTTACAAAGAACATAATTCTTTTACACAAAAGGATTCTTACAAACCACTAAGATACTATACAGGGATTAGTGTAAAAAAGAATGAATGGGATAATTCTCTAAAGATTCCGACGAACTCAAAGAAATTAAACCAACTACTTTCAATAGAACAAACTGCAAAAGATATTTATAGCTATTTGGAAGGAGGGGACAAAGTAATAACTCCTGATATTCTAAGGAAAGAGCTTGATCAAAAGTTGAAAGGAAAAGAAAGTGCTGTTCAAATTATTGGAATTGTAGAATACATCGAAAATGTAATGCTTCAATCAATGGAAAATAGATCACTATCAACCAAGCGAGGTTACGAGGACTTAGCGAAGCGTTTAAAGAGCTTTGAGAGTAAAAAGGGTATAATCCTTACGGTTAACAATTTGGATCAATCTCTGTTCATGAGTTTCATGGATGAAATACGGAACAAATTCAAACGCATGAATTCGGTAACTTCTACGTATAAAAAATTGAGAGCAGTATTAAACGATATTCAACGGAGATACAAAGTTGAAATCTTTAATCCATCTATTGCTTTAGCAAACATTGACAAACCAAGTATTGTTAAAGAAGAAAAAATCTATTTATCATTTAGTCAGATTCAAGATATTTTGGACTATGAACCAAAGGATGCTAAAACGAAAAATGTTAAGCTAATTTTTACAATTCTACTTTTTACTGGTTGTAGATATTCGGACGTATTCAAAATAGTTCCTGAAAACAAGCATTCAAAAGATGGTTTAAAATTCACGTATGCTCGTTATATTGATATGAAAACCAAAACGGATATTATAGCTCCAATTCTCTATCCTTTGGAACAAGCATTTAAAACAAACGGAAGTTTACCTAAGAAAATTACGGGTTCTCAATTCAACCTCACAGTTAAAGAATTAGCAAAACAAGCGGGATTAACTGAGAAAATAAAAATGAGTTACACGGATGCAAAAGGGAATAAGAAATTTGAAGAAAAACCGCTCTATCAATTTGTTTCTTCACATACTGGAAGAAGATCATTTATTACCAACCTTATCAACTTTGTTCCAGTAACCGTTCTAAGCAAAATTACAGGTCATTCACTTACGAATCAAAATGTAATTTTTGGATATAATAAAATATCGTTGATTGATAATGCTTCGCTATTTGTGAAGGAACTAAAAAGGGTTGCTGAAAGCAACCCTTTAGAATTTCCAATTCGATTAGTTTGATTTGGATTCGATGTAAGCGTAAATTGCTTTTTTCGAGTACCTGATCCTTCGTTGATTGATCCTAATTGGTGCAATCAACTTGTTCTTGATTATTGCGCGAAGTGTATTATAGCTTACACCAAGAATACTAAGAACCTCTTTTGTATCGAGTAAAACATCTTCTTTAAAGGGTTCAATACTCTGCTGAACAACATTAGAACTAGTGTTCTTTTCAAGTTTCAAAACACGCTCATTTAACCTTACATTTTCCGATTCCAAATGTTCCACCTTTTCAAACATTCGTTCGATTGA
>JAWUWJ010000178.1:0-12707 GCA_034111925.1 Crocinitomicaceae bacterium | reverse complement strand
ATTTGAATTGGCGATGAGGTTCTTGACTCCGGAGCGTGCAATACAGCATCATTGGTGAGATAACCATTCATCTTTCGTCCAAACTCTTCAAACGCACCTTTCAGTCGCTTAGAGATCATCTTTGGAAGTACTTTGTTCAAGTCAAGGCTTGTCATTCCCGGATGGTACGACGTTACAGGTAAATCAGTCGAAACCTTGCCGTTCATAAAATCCAACAAACGTTGTGCGGGAACATTCTGCGTTTTTCCTGCGGCTTCCCAACATGCTCGTTCAACTTCTTGCTGAAATTTCAAACAAACCAACGGATCATTTTCATGGTTCTCAAAATCTTCTGGTGAAACTGAAACTACAATTCCTGAATTTGAATACGGATTGTTTCGTTTGGAAGGCGACCAACCATTTGTCACTACTTCTTCTTGATTCGTAGCACACGGAGCGACAATTCCACCGGGACACATGCAGAATGAATAAACGCCTCGTCCGTCCACTTGAGCGACCAAAGAGTAACTCGCTGGAGGAAGAAAATCATCGTTCAATCGGCCGTTGTATTGTATCGTATCAATGAGGTCTTGGCTGTGCTCAATTCTCACGCCCAAAGCAAATGCCTTGGCTTCTAATTTCCAATTCTTAGAATGGAAAAATTCAAATATATCTCTCGCAGAATGCCCAGTTGCTATAATCACATCTGTGAATTCATGGATGTCGGAACCGTTAATTTCTAAGGCTTTTACCGCTCCATTTTCAGTAATGATATCCGTTACTTTTTCTTCGAAGCGAACTTCTCCCCCATGCTCAATAATTGTTTCGCGCATGGACACAATTATCTGAGGCAATTTGTTCGTTCCAATATGCGGATGAGAATCAACCATTATTTCTTCGGTTGCACCAAATTGGACAAACCACTCCAACGCTCGTTTGATGTCACCACGTTTTTTTGCGCGCGTATAGAGTTTCCCGTCAGAATACGTTCCAGCACCGCCTTCTCCAAAACAATAATTCGATTCTGGATTAACAATGGATTCCTTATTCAAAACTGCAAGGTCTCTTCTTCTCGATCGAACGTCTTTTCCTCTTTCGAAAATAACGGGTTTCAATCCCAATTCCAAAGCCTGAAGCGCTGCGAACAATCCTGCAGGTCCAGATCCAATAATCGCGATTTTGTGTTTGCCTTCAACGTTTTGAGGAATGAATGATTTTTCAATTACAGGTTCATTTCCAGCTTCAAAAACATCGAATGTGCAATTGATTTTCACATCTCTTTTTCGCGCATCGATTGATCTTCTTCTCCAAGAAAATTCAAATTCATTTAAATCGAGGGAAAGTTCTTTTGAAATGCGGCTGCGCAAATAAACGTCATCCTTAGACTGTTCTGGCGTTGCTTGAAATTGGACTGTTGTTGATTCCATTTTAATTATGAATTAATAATTATGAATTCATAATTAAATTCTACGCCTCAAAGATAGTTGAGAACTGCAACTTACAATCCATAATTCATCATTTATAATTCACAATTGAATTGTGCGCTAAAAATTAAAATCGTTCGCATTGTTATTCATAATATCGAAAGAAATGGCAAATTTAAAATGCCGAGGCTGCTGATCATCTGGAAATTTAAACGAATTGTTTTGGGTACTTCCAATAATATAGGTTCCAATTCTTATCCGTTCTCGAAATACTTTAAAGATCCGCTCAACACCGATATAGGCTTCCGTGTAAAAGTAATTATCATGTTCTGGTAAGAAAATGAATCCGGCACCTGCCACTGACTTAATCCCTGTTTTTTTCATGAATGGGATCTTGTTGATAATCGCCCCATTAAAGTGATGGATATAATGCCCACGAAGGTATAAATCCTTCGTTTCATACGTTGAATCTAGATTTTGAAAGTTATTCAATGGATCAATAAATGCCAATGCAAGCCATCTATTTTTATCAGCTTGTCTAAAATATTTTCGGTCAATTACGTGAACACTGTCTTGATTCACAAACTGCCCCAGAACCAAATTGTATTTTGACTCCCCAAATGTTCGAATCTGAAAAGATTGTCTAACTGACAGGTACAAATAATCGAAGTCTACTACCGATCTAAAAACTTGGTCCCATCCTTTCTCCCACCCTACTGTAAAGGTTGGCCAAGCACTTCCTAGCACTACTTTTCGATCAGGTTCTGTCATGTATTTCTGAGCGGGAGTGTACGAAAGATAAAAAAGTGTTCGAAGGGAGTTGTACTTCTCAAATTGAACAGGCTCCGTATTTTGAAATTCTGCGTCAAGCCAAGTAACAAATTTGTAATCCAAATCAAACTGATAGCGATGATCTAGCCTTAATGAAGTGTATAAATTCAGGCCGTTCAACAACTGAGTAACATGGCTGGCCCTGAGACCAATATTTTGATAAATATTCTGCCTGTCTAGAAGTGAAGAGACTGCATTGTTAGAATTTATCATCCGCCCGCCTTTACTGGCTGAAATTAGATAGGTGGATAACTTTTTCGGATTGTAAAAATGATACACCGTGGCCGATCCTCGTAAATCGAGATTGTTATACCCTATATTTAAATTGGAGGATGCGCTTATCCATTGTTTGTTTTCCCATTTTTTAAAGTAAGAAATGCGCGGTCCAAATCGAATTCCGCCCATTGCAATGGGCTCAACTAAAGAAACCACAGAAGGAAACATCCAACGCGTTTTCTTTTCTCGATTCATATGTCCAACCCCAAGAAAAGCGACTTTTAAAAATGTCACCCTGTTGTAAATGGAATCTACAGAATCGAGATAAATCTTTGACGTGAAAATTGATTGAAGGCTGTCTCGAACAAACTTCGAACGCTGCTCTTCCAGAGTTAATGGGATTGGTCGAATTTTATCCCAATAAGTACTGTCTCGTTCGTACGCTTCTTTTGTTGTTACTCCCAGTTCATTACTGAAAAATTTCTTAGGGAATACTGGGTTAATCTCATAGTTCGAGTAATCAACTGTTGTCTTTCCCAACACCGATTCCTTCCCGTATTTCGTTTTGTATTCAAAGGTTTGCTTATCCATTAACCATAAGCTATCAGATTGCTCAAACTCTTGAACAATTCGGAAATCATCATAAATTTTTAAATTTCCTTTGCGCATTGCAAGATCAACCTTTGTCAACACCCAGTCGTGTTTCTTGATATATAAAAATCCTGAAAGCGTTGAAGTCCCTACTGATCTTGACGAAATTTTAATGACATAGATGGAATCTTGCCCGTCCGTTTGAATCTCAGTTAATTTGTACTTATACGACAGTATGCCTGAAGGATGCAATGGAGAAACGATCGGACCTAAGTGTAAATCCTCTTTGTTGACTAAACTTTTATAAAAATTGAATTCCCCTCCTACTGTTGATTGATAATAGATTTGATTTGGGTTCCCAATTTTTTCATACCCTGTTCGGATTTCCTTGATATCATTCGGGTATTGAAAGTGTTTTTTGAGGTTGATTTCGATCATGTTCAGACGTGCTTCCGCCTTGATTGTTTCTTTAACCTTATCCTCTTCTTCCTGGAAAATATCAACAGGTTTGCCTCCCTCTTCTTCTGTCGCCTTTTGAGGCTTTTTCTTTTTATCAAATGTTTCGACTCCTTTGATGTAAATGTCGCATGTGTAACCATCCATTTGCCGAATCATCTCCTTTTTATGAGCAATCACATTTTGGACAATCATCCATCCTAGGTTTTTCTTCTTCTTGGCGGTTACAGATACCCCTTCCACTTCCTGAAACACCTGCTTTAAGTAAACGTTTCGAACTGTAGGCTCAACTTTATCGACGGTGATTTGCACTTCAAGGTTTTCAAATCCAATACAAGTGAAAATCAATGTCTGAATCCCCATTGTACATCCTAAAAAGTATTTCCCTTCAAAGTCAGTGATTGCTCCCGATTTATCGCTTACAGAAGCTCCTGAGTTCCCCCGATCTTTAAAATATACTTTTGCAAAAGGGACTGGGTTATTGGATTCATCGTATACAAATCCAGAAATACTTTGAGCAAAAAGGTTACTACTACCAATCAGAAAACCGAGAAACAGAAAAAGGGTACAAGATGTTAGTTTCATATTAGTAAGATGGTCTTAGTGGCAAATAGTTACATCTCCAACGTAATTTTCTACTTTAGTAACATCAAAAGGTAACATTTATAATAATGAATTCAGATTTATAAATGTTAATCTATCCTTCGAAAATAATTGAGAACCACCACACTTTATTGTATAGCTTCTGCACTGGATCAGAGGATGGTGTGTTGTCTTGAATAAATGAATTAATCAGGCCGTGAGAATACTTCACTTCCATTCCAAATTTGAAATAAGGCGCAAAGAACTCAACTCCCAATCCTAGTTGTGCTTGAAAATCGTGCCTCTTGATTTTAATAAATGGATCGATAAAATCTTGACTTGCATCTTCTTGAGACTGTAAATCCAGAGAATATTGACCTCCCAACAAGACATATGATGCAAAGTTGTTGTAGCGAATCGTTCTGAATTGCCACATCAATGGAAAATCCAAATTGGTTGAGTTAACCCGCTCTTCATTAAAAATATCGACAGATGAAGTCGTGTCAGGATTGACAAACGTGTACTGCAAAATTCGTTCTTGAAATGAAAGCGTTGGAATGAAGCGCAATCGAACAACTGGAGTTCCAACTTTCAAAGTCGTTACAATTCCAACCTGACCGCCAGCTCCGCTCTTGTTAGTCAAAGATTTCAAACCATAAAGTTCAAAAGCGTTTAATTTTTGATATGCTGTAAAATCAGCGGTGTTTCCACCCAACATAAAACCAAAATGCAAGAGCTTATCGTCAAATTTACGATAGTTCTTTGGCTTCTCTCTTTGGGCGTATGTACTGAAAGACAATCCAATACAGAATAACAATGCAATCTTCATTGAAGATAAAACGGAAAGGTCTATTTGATATTGTTTTTTCAAGTCAGATTATATTACTTAATTCCGCTATAAATTGTCGCGATGCCACCACTTACTAGGATAGAATCAACTTTATTGTATCCTGTTTTCGCCATGATATCTTTAAATGCCTGACCTTCTGGAAATGCTTCAACAGATTCAGGTAAATACGCATAGGCCCGTTTGTCCTTTGAAACTATTTTCCCAATAAATGGAATCAAACGCTTCGAATAAAATCCGAAAAATTGTTTAATTGGAAATTTCTTTGGTTTCGAGAATTCAAGAATTACGGCTTTGCCACCTGGCTTAAGCACGCGAAGCATATCGGAGAGGCCTTTTTCAAGATTTTCATAATTTCGAACTCCAAACCCAACGGTTAAAGCGTCGAAATAATTATCTTCAAACGGAAGCTTTTCGGAATCGCCCAAAATCATCTTAATCGTATTCTCGTACCCTCTTTTATCCATTTTTTGAATTCCCATGTCCAACATTCCTTGTGAAATATCAACACCTATTACCTCGTCTGGATTCAATTTTAATGCCGCAATTGCGAAATCACCCGTTCCAGTGGCAATGTCCAAGATTTTTTTCGGTTCAATTTCTCTAAGTTGCTTTATCGCCTTCCTTCTCCAAAGTTTATCAATTCCCAATGAAAGAAAATGATTCAGAAAATCATATCGTTTTGAGATGTTATTAAACATTTGAGCAACTTCTTCTTTCTTTGAAGAATCATCACTATTGTAAGGCTTAACTACTGCTTTTTCTTCCGTCATACACATTATTTATCCAACCATTGTATGGCCCTTTGGATACTTATAATTTCTACTAATCACCGCTTTACCAACTAAATACGCCAATGTCAACGTTCCCACACGGCCAATGAACATTGCAATTATGAGTACAAATTTACCAACTCCGCTCAATTCTGGTGTTAAACCTCTCGATAATCCTACAGTACTTGCTGCAGAAACGTGTTCAAATACCAAATCCATAAAATCGAATTTTCCAGTTGCCAATAAATCGGCTTCTGAAATTGCCAGGACAAAAGGTCCAATTATATTACCAACCACAAAAAACAGGAACACAGCAAAAGCTTTCATTACCAATTCATTGGATATTGTCCTTTTGAATAACTCAGTATGCTTTTTTCCTTTGATTGTCGAAATTACCGCAGCCCACATAATTGCGAAAGTTGAGGTTCTAATACCACCACCTGCTGAACCTGAAGAAGCTCCAATAAACATTAAAAACAGAAAAACAATGATCACCGGCATGGATAGCTCGTGCGTATCAACCACACTAAACCCTGCATTTCGAGTTGTCATTGATTGAAACAATGCAGTGACAACCTTGCTTACCGTTCCTTCTCCGGCCAGTGTATTGTTCCACTCAAAGATGATAAAGACGAGAGCTCCAAGAAACAACAACCCCAAAGTAAAGTACAATGAAATCTTAGTCCCAAATCCTATCGTCTTCCATGGTGTACGCATTCTTTCACGCAATCGTTTGACTTCGAAAATATCAAATACATAGATCATTCCGAACCCTCCGAGGAAGAATAGAATTAGGATAATAGTATGGACAAAAGTGTTGTTGATCACATGCTCGTTCATCAAACCACCTGACAACGTTGAAAGTCCTGCGTTGTTAAAACCCGAGACGCCATGGAAAACAGAATGGAAGAACCGACTTCCTGTATCGGAAAATTCAGCACCGTGTGAGCCGAAGCCGATAAACAAAAGTATGATTCCTATAACTTCAAACGCAGTTGCCCAAATAACGATCTTCGCAAGCATTGACTTCGCTTTTAGAATAGAATCTCTATTCACAAAATCTTCGATTAATTCGTGGTATTTAATTCCTACACCAAACTTAGCGACAACGAGCATTAGTGCACCAAAGGCAATCGTGTTCAAGCCACCTAGTTTTATTAAAACAAGAACAACCATTTGACCTTTGAACGTTAATGTTTGGGAAATATCTACTGTTGAAAGTCCCGTCACACTAACTGATGACATCGACAAGAACATCGAATCCATTGCAGGCAAACCACCCTCAACTCTCGACATCTCAGGCAGCATCAACATTAGGCCTCCAACAATCGTCATTGCTAAAATGGAAATCGTAAACAACCAACCCGGATGAATCTTCATCCAAGGCTTGAACTTCCGTTCTTTAAACAGGTTGTTGAGGATAATGATAAAGATGAACAGCTGAACGAAAATCGTTGAAAAGGCGCCAAATTTATTGAACCCAATCGATGCAAAGACTTTGTCTAGCACCATTCCCCCCATAAAATTATAGTTAAATCCTTCGAAGATTAACAAGAGCATTATGACAGACTCAAACCAATTTTTCCGAATGAATTTTAGTGGATTAAAATCGTAAAAGAGTTTGATTAAGAACCTGACAATATAGAATCCAAAACTCGCTTCAATCATACTGAAACAAACGTCTTTGGAATAATCTGTTTGTGGAAAACCGTAATTGTAAACAAGAACACCGAGTGCCGTCAAAGAGACCAAGACATTGAGAAACGACAACGCTCCTAAAACTTGACGTTTTGAATCGTAAATGAATAAATTCATTCGCTCCCGAAGATCTCTAATTGTCATGCGTCGACTAATTTAAGCACTTCATCCATCAATAATTTTTTATCGATAGGCACTACACCACTGACCTCGCAAACTAAACCTCCTGCTAGGTTTGCAATTTCAGCAACTTCTTTCGGCTCCAAACCAATCGCTAAGCACAATGTTGCAACAGAGATTACTGTATCTCCTGCTCCACTGACATCAGCGATCGTTCTAATATGCGCTGGAATATAGGATTGACCTACTTCCGATTTAATATAAACGCCATGTTCAGACAAGGTCACAAAACTGATCTTGTTGTTCATTTTCGCTTCCAATTGGGCAATTGCATCTTCGAATCCTTCTTTTCCATTTTCGAGGTTGAATTCTAAGTTTAAGCCTTCTTTTAGTTCTTTCAAATTTGGCTTAAACAAGGTCACATTTTCATAAGAGAAGAAATTATCCTTCTTCGGATCAACGGCAACAATAACATTATTTGCATTCGCCATTTTGACCACTTCACGAATAACGCGATCGGTCAAGACACCTTTGTTGTAATCTTCTAAAATGATTCCATCTATCGAACTCAAAAGCCCTTTCACCTTATCGATTACCGCAAGTTCTTGATCTGAATTCAAAGGAGAAATTTCCTCTTCGTCGATTCTCAACAAATGTTGATTGTTCCCAATCACTCTCGTTTTAACTGTCGTCTTTCGGTCCTTGCTTTTTATAATTCCCTCAATAGAAAGACCTCTTTTGGTCATTAAACCATCAAATGTATTTCCAGCGGAATCATTTCCGACCAAAGAGCACAAAATTGGTTCCGCACCCAATGACAATAGGTTTAAAGCAACGTTTGCCGCTCCTCCTAAACGTTCATCTGACTTGGATAAATTAATGATTGGAACTGGCGCTTCAGGGCTAACCCGAGTAACCTGACCTCGCAAATAGGCGTCAATCATGACATCTCCTATAACGAGAATTCGTTTTTGAGTAAACTGATTAAATACAGATTTTACATCCATTATTTTAGTTTTTCAAGCGCTTCTCTCACTCGTTTCATTGCTTCAGTTAAGGTTTCTTCTGAGGCTGCATAAGAGATTCGAATACAATTCGGATCACCAAAAGCTTCACCCGTTACCAAAGCCACAAGAGCTTCATCCAAGATGTACAACGCCAAATCACTTCCGTTATTTACCGTTCTACCATTGTAGGATTTACCATAAAAGTACGAAACATCAGGGAAGACATAGAATGCACCGCCTGGAACGTTCGTTTTAACACCTTCAATTTCATTCAAAGCATCTAAAACCAAAGATCTTCTTGATTTAAATGCAGCAATCATATCCACCAACACAATTGGATCTGCATCCATTGCTGCAATCGCTGCACGTTGTGTAATTGAAGAAGTCCCCGACGTAAACTGACCCTGAATCTTTGAACATGCAGCAGCGATTTCTTTGCTCGCTCCAATGTATCCCAATCTCCAACCTGTCATTGCCCACGCCTTAGAAACACCATTGATCGTAACCACTTGGTCTTTTATTTCATCAAACTGAGCCAAGCTTTCGTGCTTCGTTCCAAAATTAATATGTTCATAGATTTCATCAGCAATAACAACGATGTGTGGATACCTCACCAACACATCTGCCAAATCTCTCAATTCTTCTTTGCTATAAACGGAACCTGTTGGATTGCAAGGAGTAGAAAAGATAACCATTTTCGTTTTCTCAGTAATTGCAGACTCCAATTGCGCTCCAGTAATTTTAAAATCATTTTCAATTCCCGCGCTAATTGCAACAGGAATTCCTTCCGACACTTTTACGATTTCAATGTATGAAACCCAATACGGTGCAGGAATAATAACCTCATCTCCGTTGTTCACGATACTCAACACAACATTTGCAATTGATTGCTTCGCTCCAGTCGATACAACAATTTGATTGATAGGATAATCAAGGTTATTATCTCTCTTAAATTTATTCGAAATTGCTTGGCGCAAATCTTCGTAACCGGGAACGGGCGTATACTTTGTGTAATTGTCCTTCATTCCCTGATTCGCAGCTTCCTTAATAAAATCAGGAGTATTGAAATCTGGTTCTCCCAAACTCAATGATATTACATCAAGTCCTTCAGCCTTTAATTCTCTACTTTTTTGAGACATAGCAATCGTTGCTGACTCTTCCATTGCTTGTAATCGATCCGATAATTCAATCATAACTATAGATGGTGTTATTTTAGGTGTACAAAACTACAATAAACTATAGATAGAGTATTGATCTTCTGACGGAAAAAAGAGCTTATTTTCAAACTTGAATTGTGAATAAAAACAAAATGAGAGTACAACTCTAGACGGAGAATTAAATTAAATTCGCGTTTGATATGAGCCAAGACAAATTTATTGATGTAAAACGACTGCTTGAGAGTAAAAATCCCAAGCTCGCAAAACGTATGCCTCAAGGAATAGTTCGCTATCTGAAGTACGTTCTCCACGAGAATGAAGTCAATGATTTTCTAGAGTACAATCGACATAAGAAAAACACAGATTGGTGTCAAGCTGCTGTTGATTATATGGATATTACCTTGTCCGTAAAAGGAATTGAAAAAATTCCGAAGGAAGGCAAAATCACAATTGCGTTGAACCACCCACTTGGAGGAATGGATGCGATGATCTTGGTTTCTGCTTTGCGTGGGCATCGGGAAGATTTGAAATTCATAGTGAACGACATCCTATTGAACATTGAGAACATGAAGGGAATGTTTGTTGGAATCAATAAACATGGCAAAAATAAAGGCTCTGTTAGAGAGCAAGTAAAGGAATTGTTTGAGTCCGAAGATGCGGTTTGCATTTTTCCTGCAGGAATGGTAAGTCGAAAAGAGAACGGAATCATTAAAGACCTTGAATGGAAGAAAACCTTTGTCACGTATGCAAAAGAATGCGATAGAACAATTATTCCAGTTTATGTAGACGGAGAGCTTTCTCGATTTTTTTATGGCTTATATCGTTTCAGAAAGGCAATAGGTATTAAATCTAACATTGAAATGTTGTACCTTGTTAGCGAACTTTTCAAACAGAGAAAAAAACACATGCAATTTGTTGTCGGTGACCCTATCGATAGGGATTATTTAATGAATAACCCAAACGACAATCAATTGGCTCAAGAAATAAAAGACACGGTTTACGAACTTAGAAAGCAGTTATAATATGGAACCTATTATAGACCCTATAGACAAAGCTATTCTTAAAAAAGAATTAAATGCAGATCGATTTTTACGCCCAACGCGTAAAGGTGGAAATGAAATCTATTGTGTCAACATTCACAACTCTCCGAATGTTTTAAAAGAAATCGGGCGGTTGAGAGAAGTGACATTTAGAGCATCAGGAGGCGGAACAGGTCAATCTTTAGATTTGGATGACTTTGACACCTCTAAGAACTGTTACGATCAATTGATTGTTTGGTCGCCAGAAGACGAAGAGATTATTGGTGGCTACCGGTTTATATTGTGCCAAAAGGTTCTTGCAGACAGAGAAAATATTGAACTTTCAACGGCGCATTACTTCTTGTTTACGGATCAATTTATTGACAACTACTTGCCGAATACAATTGAATTGGGAAGAAGTTGGGTTCAGCCGAATTTTCAACCGACAGTAAATCCAAGAAAAGGGCTTTTTGCTTTGGATAATATCTGGGATGGTTTGGGCGCAATTGTAAAAACGCATCCAGAAATCATGTACTTCTTCGGAAAAGTAACCATGTACCCAACGTACAACACGGAGGCTCGAGATTTCCTTTTGCATTTCATGCATTCTTATTTCCCGGACACCGATCAACTTATGAAACCATTCCACCCACTGGAACAAGACTACAATTCTGCGGAATTTGATTCTTTGCTACACGGGCTTGATTTCAAAGAAGGATTTAAAGTTTTGAGTGCATACGCCAAAGAACGAGGCGAATACATTCCACCATTGGTGAACATCTATATGAACTTGTCTCCATCAATGATAACGTTTGGAACTGCTGTTAATCCAGAATTTGGAAACGTTGAGGAAACTGGTATTTTAGTTCCTTTTGCTGATATTTATCAAGAAAAGAAGGATCGGTATATGACGTATTAGAATTTTCGATTAATTTTTGATCAACTTAAGATAGGATACTCCTTGCATTGAAGAAACTTCGACAACATACAAACCAGGGCTTTGATTCAAATAAAATTGATGTTCCGTCTTTGTAATATTCTCTAGTTCTAAAAGGAGTTCTCCTTTGTTACTAAACACCTTTATCGTTACTCCGTCAACGCCATTGAAATCTCCTAAATCTAAATTCACCATTCCATCGCTCGGATTGGGATATAAAGACATTGAATTAGACAAAGAATTATCTTCAATACCCAATTCTGAATCTGAGCAAAGATCAAAATTATCGACATACATATTTAATCCGTAGAATGAGATTACAGTTGTGAGTTGAGTCGCTCCAGTTGAATAAGATAATGTCACATACTGCCACCCACTATTCGGTGGAATTGAAGTTACCAAAGACTCTGCTCCCATTGACAAATAAAAGTCATCGGGGAAGTTCAAGTTCATATTTCTCACCCAACAACCCAATTCGTAATTTGCATTTGGTAATAATTCAATTGTCTGAGATATTCCTCCGCCACTGCAATCAAAGCAATAATCCCCATCATATGACAAACTTGTAAAAAATATATGTCCACCATCTTGAAAATTATCCCACGCGCATCCAATAGGCTGAAGTGAATCATTGTAGCAGTCATTTTCCCATACTACACCTAACAAGCCCATTTCCTCGAATCCGTGGTCCAAAATCAACCCAGATGAATCGCATTGTGAATATAAATTCGTAGTAATTAAAACTAGAATTGAGAACAAAATATTTTTCATAACTTCCAATAGTATAGAATATTGCTAGCAATTTACAACAAATAAAAATGACTTCTTTAACACAAAAAAATCCCGTTTCGGTTGAACCGATACGGGATTTTTAACTTACTATTACTACTACATAAACAGTGCGTATTTCGAAAACTAATTATGCACTATTATCATTTGCTTTAGAAGTGAATTACGAGCTCATTCTCTTCAATCATCTTACGAAGGTTGATAAGAGCATAACGCATTCTTCCAAGAGCAGTATTGATACTGATGTCTTCTAACTCAGCAATATCTTTAAACGACATCTC
>JAWUWJ010000177.1:0-13759 GCA_034111925.1 Crocinitomicaceae bacterium | reverse complement strand
GCAGATGAAGAACCTCAGCTTCTCGCAGGGTTAAACAATATTGTTTGTCTTGTTCGGTAAAGGTTAAGGGGCAGTTAATATATCTTCTTCGAATTGCTTCTAAGGCAAGACCAATATGCGTTTTGGCTTGTAGCTTAATTTTTACGAATTTAATATGATCTTCTGCAGTTCTGTAGCTTTTGTTTAGCTCAAATGCTATTTCTTTAGTTGTTAATCCACAAAGAAATAAATAGGTTACTTTGGCTTGTGCCAGCGTTAAATCCGGGTTAAATTGATCAATAAGAATGTTGTTTTGTTTGGAGTGCATTTGAGTTGATATTAAGAGGATAGTGCAAGATTATTACTGCCAACTGCCAATTCAATGGTCCATTTTTCAAGAGCTTTTGTTGACAAAATCATGTTCGATTTATTCGATAGTAATTTTTGTTTAAATCGAGAAGACATCCAAGAAATAATAACGGGAATAGACGGGAATTGCTCTACGGTTTGCCGTAGGGGTTTCTAGGGGAGAGAAGAATTTTAGTTAAAACTCATTTTTATTTAATAGAAGAAGGACGTATTTTTCTCTTTGAAAATTCTATTGAAAAAGGGTTGAAATTCTCTCCACGTTTTCTGAAAAAAGAGTAATAGGAAACGAGGATCATACTTGAGAGAGCCTTTGAGAAATTAGTGGATTTGATATTTTTCCGTAACGTTTAGTAACAAAACCCAATATTTGTTACTAAACGTTACTAATTATTCATTTCTAGTACCAAATCCACTCATTTCTCGTTTATGTCAATAGTTACTGAACGTTACCGTTGAAATTATGAGAGGATTAAAGGTGTGCGAGATTTGTGAAGAAGAGTTTTATTCGAATCATAGATCCAAAATTTATTGTTCTAATGGATGCAAACAAAAGGCATATCGTGATAGAACAATTCAAAATGAAACTTCTGGAGTTCAAAATATAGAAGACTCGGCTTTGAGTTTAACTAAAGAAGAACCATTGGCTGAATTTATTCTAATTCTGTCTAAGTCTTGGGCAAGAAGAATCATTCAATTCGAAAAAGATCAAATGGTTCATATAATTGATGCCAGATATTTAGCCTTTGAAGTAAAAAAACTAAAAGAGTTTCTAGTTGAAAATTTCAATTCTTTTTCCAGAAGTGATTTGATTTTCCGTTTTCTAAAATTCGCAAAAGGCTTTGTGAAGCAAATTGAAAGTAATTATGAGGCGGGAATTGATGAAAATGGAATGCTTCATTTATCAATTAAAAATCCTGATTGGAATTTGGTGTGTTATGAGTTGTTGAGAGTAGATTAATCGTTTTGTATTTAGGTATTCAATCCCCTTTGTCCAAAACCATTTTTGAATTGAAAATCATTTTCAACGAATAAATCCACTAAAAGAGCAAAAAGCCCAGCGAAAAATGCTAATATACCTGCTGCTTGTACAGTTTTGTTCTTACTTGCTGCTGCAGTAACAACCCCCGTTACCATAACTACTGTGCTAATTGCTCTTGTTTGATTGCTGAAAGATATCCCTGTCTGAATAAAATTGCATGAGTTTTCGCAGTTTGCGCCCACCCAATAGTACTTTTTACCAAGAATACTATGGCCTCGTTCGATTGCTAATTTTCTCTCTAATTGATCTCCGATAAAACGTTTTACTTTACCAATTTTGAATTTGTCAGCGAGATTCGCAATCTCATCTTCGCGCTGTAATTGAACTGAGCCAAGTCCAGCGTGTGATACAAAAAACCAATTGTATCCATCTTCATCCGTTCTTTCAAACGTGAAGTAGTGTTTAATAAATGAAATTCTAGGATCTACCACCTCAATTCCATCTCCTCCTTTAATCTCTCCAGTTGCAATCATTTGATTTAGATCATCAAATTCATTGTTGTACACTGGAAGATTTTCTCCATTTCTATTCATACATTTCATTTTTGTTATTTATAAGACATATACAATTATAGTGAGGTTGCTTTTAGGAGGACTTACCAAATGGTAAGTTTTCGGAATGTTCTATGGTTTTCAGTAACCTGGTAAATGAAGGAGGGGTGCATCCAATGTAATTTGCAACATCCTGTTTTTTGCATAACTCTAATACTATGGGATGTTTTTCCAGTAAGATTAGGAACTTCTTTTTGTCATCATTACTTTTTCGATATCTACCTTGTTCGAGTGCAATTAGATAGTGATGTTCAATTAGTTTTCTTCCGAGCGAGTTTATTTCAATATTAGTAGAATATAGATTCTGTAAATCTTGATATTTTATCGACCCGATATAGCTTTCAGTAAAGGCTTGAATTTGCGTTATTGAGTCTTCCTGCTTAATAAGGCTTTCAAGTACTCCGACAAAAGGAGTTTTATCTGGTGTGTTGAAATACACTACATTTTCAGTTCCGTCTTCTTCAAAACGTCTTACCATTAATGCGCCTTGAATTAGTATTCCAATATTAATGGCTGGTGTGTACTCCTTTTGAAAGTACTCTCCTTTTTTGTAAGGTTTGATTTGAACGAGGTCTAGGAGTTGGTTGAGTGATTCTTCCTTAAGAGGATGGAAGGATTGAAGAACTTCTTTTATGTGAGATATGTGATGTTGATGATTCATGGAAACTAAAGTTAGGAGATAGTCTAATATTAATTACATCTGAATTGATTTTATGAAGCGATTTGTAAGTTTGGTGCGTTTCGTTGCGTAGTTATACTCATTGTGGATGTGTTATTTTTTTGGTACGTTTGAAATGAATCAATTTAGTAACAAATGTCAAAATCGAGTTCAGGTTCCGAATGGAGAAAATGGGATCTTCATATACATACGCCATTTTCTATTAAACAAAACTACCCTAATACGGACAAGGGGTGGGCGAAATTTATAAATGCATTAGAAAATCTTCCAAAGGAGGTTGACGTTATTGGAATAACTGATTATTACTTTATTGATGGTTATAAGAAAGTAATGGAATACAAGAAACAAGGAAGACTTTCTAACTTGGTTAAAATATTTCCGATTCTCGAATTTCGCATAGATACTTTCGGCAGTAGCAATGAGAATAAACTTCAAAAAATAAATCTTCATATTTTATTTGATATAGATGAGAGTAAACTTTCTGAAGAAATAAAAAAAATTGAAGATGAGTTCATTGGATTAATACCAATTTCGAGTTTGGATAGGTTTAAAACTAAAATGTTATCCAAAGAAAATTTAACTGTTGAGGGAGGTGATAATTTGTCCAACGGATTCGAAAGTTTAGTCCCGCCAACAAATAAAGTTTTTGAATTGATTGATTCCACTCAATGGAGCAACAATACTTTCTTGTTTCTTGGTTATAAGGAATGGAGTAATTTAGAGAAAAACCAACAGGTCAAACCAATTAAGCAAGAACTTTTTGATAGGGTAGGTGCATTTTTTAGTAATAATTCAGATAACATTGAGAATAACCAATCTTGGTTAAATCAATATGGGAATAAGAGGCTTTTGCATTCATTGGACATTCACGGGTTTGACTTATTAGACACGTATGAGTTTAACGAAAATCAAAAGCTTGCTCCTCAGAAATACCATTGTAATACATGGGTAAAAGCGGATCCAACATTCGAAGGACTTAAACAAATAGTTTTTGAGCCAAATGATCGAGTAATGATACAATCTTCGAGGCCAGATTACAAGGAAGAGAAGTTGATCATTGATGAAGTACGATATTATTCGGCTGATAATTCTTTCTCGTCTAATCCTATCAAATTGAATCAAAATTTGAATGTTATTATTGGAGGTAAGTCTTCAGGTAAGTCAATCCTTCTATATCATATTGCGAAAACATTGGAAACCAATGATGAAGTAACAAGTATAGCTAATGACAAATATAATTTCCGATCCAAAGATCTCTTTTTTGATTTTGAAGTGAAGTCATTCTCAGGTGTTTCTCAAAAAATGCATCAGTCATCTGAGAATTCTATAATTCCAAATAGTAAATATATTCCTCAGAATTACTTATCACAGCTGGCCGAACCAAAAGATAACAAGAAGGGTGGGGAACTATTAAGATATGTGAGAGGATTGTTATTAGAAGATGATAGCTATAAGCAGAAATACAGGGAGTTTCTCGATAAGGTAAAGTTAAATGACAGGAAACGGGATGAAATAATCGATAATTATTTTTCAATCAAAGAAACAATTGCTGAAAAAGGCAGGGAGCTTAAACTTCAAGGGAATGAAGAAGTTTTAATAAAGAGTGTTGAATCAAATAAGCTAAGAGTTGCCGATTTGAAAAAAGGAATGGGATTATCGGCTCAGGACGTTGAGCTATATAACTTAAAAAAGACCCAATTAGAAAAAATTAAATCTGATCGATCAAAGATTGCAAATGATTTCAAAGAGGCAAGGAGTTTTAATGAAGAGTCATATGAAAGCTTGGTTGATCTTTTAAAAAGGAAAGACCTAATATCAAATTCTATTCTAACAGAAGTCATAAGAAAAGAATTTACCGATCAATATAAAAATCTTTCTGAAACGATTCAAGGATTAAAAAATTGGAAACAAGTTCACGAAATTTCAGAAGGTAAATTCAAGAATTTAAATTCAATTAATACTTTGTTAGTTAAGTTGAATGAGGATGAAATTAGACTTGAGAAGGAAATAGAACCATTTATTAAAGATGAAAAAGTAAAAAAAGAAATTGCCGACATTGAAAAAATAATAAGTGCAGATGGCAGTAAAATTCTACTAATTGAAAAGCTCAAAAAGGAAATTCAATTGCATATTGAAGAATTAGCAAAAGAGAAAAGAAAGTTGTTCGAAAATTACTTGATTAATTTTAGTGAATATGGAGTAATTATTGAAGCCTTGAAGTCAAGAACTCAATTACCAGAGGAAAACAACCTTGAAATTGAAGGCAGTGTGAAATTTAATGCATACAAGTTTAGGAACTCCCTACTTGATGTCAGCGATGGAAGAAGTTTTCCAAGTGAAGCCTATAACCTTCTTCAAGAAAAAGAAAACTTGATTCTGTTTGATCAAGAGAATCATCTCATTCAGTTAAAAGGTCTTTTTACATCAATTGTAGAAGAAGGAACGTATAATTTATCCTCAAAATCAAATGTTAAGTCAGCGGTTAAAATACTTCTGTCAGATTACTTTGTGGATTATTGGGAAACAATTTATGACGGTGACAAAATGGAAGAAATGTCAACTGGAAAGGCAAGTTTTGTTATTCTAATGCTTATTATAGGACTAAGTAGCTCAAAGGCTCCTATTTTAATTGATCAACCAGAAGACAATTTAGATAATCGTTCAATTACTAAGGATCTTGTAAAATATCTAAGAGATAAAAAACTAGAACGTCAAATAATCTTGGTTACACATAATCCAAATGTAGTAGTTAACGCAGATGCTGAAAATATTATTGTCGCTCATCAGAAAGGTCAAAACGATAAAGAGACTTCAAGTGATTATACATTTGACTATATAAATGGCGCCATTGAAAATTCGAAAAACCATGATGTTAATGAATTAGACTTACTTAAAAGTATGGGGATTCGCGAACATATTGCGGACATAGTCGAAGGTGGAAAAGTTGCCTTTCAAAAGCGTGAAGAAAAATATGGGTTTAATTGAATTAGCATGAGCAAAGAAAATAGATACCAGGAGATTAAGGAGATGTACATAAAAGCTTTCCCTGATTGGGATGAAGAGTTCCTCAATAAGCAAATCGAAAGTGCCATGAAGTCATATGAATTTAATGAAATGAAGGAAAGTGTAGTTCAATTAGCTTGTTATGAAGGATTGATTGAGTACTCTGAATTGGCGAAAGTAATTTCTTTGATGTCAAGTGTCGATTTGAGCTTTAAGAATTTTGATCAGTCTCCGAGAATACAAGCTTCATTGGAAGATTTTATGCTTGATGTATATATTTTGGTTAATGCTCCACTGACAAAAGATATTCTTATGGGGGTCGCTGGAGGAGCTGCGTGGGACGCAATAAAAGCATCTGTAAAGATTGTTTGGTGCGATCTAATAGGAAAGAAACTTAATAAGATCACATCACAAAAAATCGAAGTTAAACTTCCCAGTTTTGGAATTAAAATGAAACTTGGTAAAGATCATTCTATGGACTTTCATCTTACTAGTGAAATGAGCGAAGATATCGTGAGCGATTCTCTCGATAAAGTACTGAATTTTATGAAGGAGAATATAAATAATGAAAGCCAATTTTCAGATTTTAACACTGAGAAAGTGATTAAATTTTCGAAGAATGGGAAGTGGAAGGAGATTGATCTTAATGAAGAGATTCAGAAACGTATAAATAAACAAAACAAAGAAAAATGAATTTGGGTATTACTATTTCCTTTGTCTCTGAGTGATCTTTCACCCCCTACGAAATTAAATATCTCTCTGAGTCTTGATCAAACTCTGTTGCTATATATCTTCTCGAATCTGTTGGCATTCAGTTTGGTCGTGGCATTTGTCTATTCTCAAAGACTCATTAGGAGCTGGTATAAAATCCCATTAAACCAACTCCATCGGAAAATCATTTCTTTTATCATCCTTAATTCTACCCAATTCTTCCACAAACATAACCGCATTATCAATCAATGATATTTTATTATAACTAAAAATCACATTCTTATTCGTCAAAGAATGTCCGGTGATTTTAGTCAGAATAGTAACGGGGATATAGTTAATCAAATTGGTAATAAATGATCTTCTACCTATATGTGACGAAACGAATTCATAAAGCGGTTTTGTTTCAAATTCCTTTTTTCCGAATGAATTGGAGAAGGAAAGCGTGACATCTTCATTAAGCCCAGAAAGCATCACAAGCTCCTTTACATATTGATTGAACTTTGCACTTGAAATTAGGTAAGGAGTATTGCCTCCATTTAGGTCATAACTCTCTTCTAAAGGGTTTAAAATTGGAACTATTATATCCTTTCCAGTTTTTTGATCAATGTAACGAGCATAGCGGAAGTTAATAGTTCCGTCATCGTATTCAAATTCAGGAATAATTTTGAATACATCAGAGTACCTGCATCCAGTAAAGAGTAACGTGACTAAAATTAATTGAGTGTTTTTTAACCGATCATTCTGTGGTTTGTAATCGAGAATTACTTTGATTTGAGAAAATGATAGATACACCTTGTCTTCTGTGCTCTTTTGAGTTCTGTCTGCTCGAGCTAAATCAGTAGTTGGATTAAAAACCGAAACTTTATGCTTTCGTGAAATTTCATTTAAAACAGCTTTGACGGTCTTTGCAATTGCCCAAACAGAATTCTGCTTGTTCATTTGAGACTTGATTTCTTCCATGAAATCCAAATACAGCTCTTCTTTAAAGTTGTTCGCTGTAATACGTATCATTCTTTTTTCTTCAAAGGCTTCTAATTTGTTCGCCAGTTTGTTGTACTCGCGCAATGTCAACTTTGATCTGCCAGAATTTCCTTTTAGTATCGTTTCTCGAATGAAGTCAATAATACGAATAACTTCGTTTTCTGAACTGGCTCCCTTTAACTTTACATCTAGTTCTTGTTTCAAAGAGTCTGGAGTAATCTCCTTTCCAACTTGAACTAGATAGTTGTAAATGTCATCAGCAGTCTTTTCAATTGAAAGCAACTCTCGAAGTTTAGATTTGTTGAACGGCCTTTTATTGTCAACGTCCCATTCTTGAGGTTTAACTTTAACTCCCGTATAATAGCGTAATGGTTTATATGAATGCTTTTGTTGAACAGCATCATATTCTTTGTAGCCAAAGTTTAAGTAGAGTATAACTTGTTTCTCTTCTTTCGAATACTGTTTAAGTACAAAGCTTGATTTTAACTTTCCCATACTATTATTTTGTTGGTGCTGAAAATGGTGCTGAATAATTTTGATTTTATTTGAAATCATCGATATTCAATTGATTTCAATATAAGCAATAGTTCTGCCAGTAGCCAGTATTTAAGGGTTTTTGTGAATTAAATGAAATTCTTTGAAATAAGGTTCAAGTCCCGCCTCGAGTACTAAAAGCCTTCTCTTAATTGAGGAGGCTTTTTTCATCTTAAAAACACTTGCAACGGGGCTTCCACCCTTAGCTTGTAGGATTGCCCGTTCTTCACAGTTCGGGCTTTTTTTATGCCCAATAACCTCTTTTGCTTATACCCTGATTATAAACTATCTTTACCATCAATTAACAAACAATAAGCTACTATCCACTATGAAAAGTATACTTCTAACGGCCTCTATTATCGCCTTAAGTTTAGCTGCATCAGCACAAACAACATTTCAACGAACGTATAAAACAGTTAATGATGAATGGCTCGGGAGCCTTGTTGAAGCAAGTAATGGAGACATTTTAACTGTTGGTTACACATCTTCGGGACCTGCAGGAAATGATGATGGTTACATAATGAGAACAGACAACAATGGAGAGCTTTTGTGGACGATCACTTCGGGAGGTTCAGAACTCGATCATTTCATCAGTATAATTGAAGATGGTACCTCGGACAATTTTTATATCGTTGGTAGATCAGAAGGACAAGGAGCCAATAACGGAGAAGGTTTATTCGGTAAAATTGACGGAAGTGGAAACATCTTATGGCTAAAGGCATATGGCGGAGATGGTGATGAAGGTTTAAGGAAAATTATTCCAGCGGCTAACGGCGACTTCTTCTTGTGCGGATATGCTACAAGTTCTTTTGGAGCAGGAGAGTTCGATAATTATGTATTACGAGTGAACAATGCTGGGAACATAATCTGGTCTAAAACCTTCGGGGGAACTTTGGATGACAGAGCTAGATCAATGGCGATTGACCCTAACGGTGATTTGGTTATCATTGGTTTTGTAAAAAGTTTCGGTGCTGGACAAAAAGACATCGCTGTTACGAAACTGGATGCAACTGCAGGAACTATTATTTGGAGCTATTCATACGGGCATCCAAAAACGGATAAAGCTCAAGAGTTGGTTATTGATGCTACAGGAAATATAATTGTTGCAGGAGAATCACGAATGGATTTCGGAGCCGGATTAGTTGATAACGTCGCGCTTCTTCACTTGAATACTCTAGGAGCCGTTAACTGGGCTAAATTATATACAGATGTGGATGATACGAAATCATGGTCACTTATTGAGGGCATTGACAACGGTTATGTAATCGGAACACAAGGGAATATAGTTGGCGCATTGAATGATATAACTACTGAAATGAACGTTTTAAAAGTTGATGATTCTGGAGGAATAGTTTGGGCCAACACGATAGGAGGAAACGGTAAAGATATGAAGCCAGAAATTATTGCAACATCAGATGATGCTTATTTAACTGGACTTTCTTCATCTAGTTTTGCAACTGATACAATGCGTGATCCTTATTTAATCAAAATGGACATGACTGGAATAAGTGGTTGTCACACAATTGTGAAGAACTTCGTTGAAGTTGACACATCATTTATTCAGACAACAGTAACTTGGACAGAAGCAACGGGAGGAACAGAAACTACGTTGAACTGGACATCTATTAGCAATACTGCTTTTGTGAATGATACTTTGTGTCAAAATATCGTTGATCTTGGATTTGAAGAAATGACTTTGAATTCTATTGAATTAATTGTTTCCCCTAATCCATCAAACGGCCTGTTTCAGCTAAATAATGTCAGTGCTGAGAATACATTAGATGTGTACGATTACAAGGGGCAATTGACTTTAAGATTGAACAATGTATCTGAAATTAATTTGAAAAATCAAGCCAGCGGAATGTATTTTGTTTATTTAACGACTTCAAATGGAGATGCATATCATGCCAAACTAATTTTGACAGATTAATAGCAAATAATTAGCAAGAATTTACAAAAGCCCGTTCTTCACAGTTCGGGCTTTTTTTGTTTACCTGTGTCCTAATCTAGATTCCGGTCATTATATTGAAATAATCTTAGTTCAATATATGGGATTTAATTATAGAGGAGTAACTTTTTTCACGCACTCTGTGCACTATCGTTTATGCAAGCCAATATTAACTCCACACGATTCCAGCATCATCAAATTGTTATTATTCACTAGCGTGTACATTAAAAATATTAACTATAGCCTTTTACTGAAAGTTAACTTTTTAGGCACTCTTTAGTCAATAATTCTTCCTTAGCTTTGAGAAAATTTTCTTTATGAAATACGTATTAATTTTATTGATTGGAGTACTCGTTAGTTTCAGTTCTTACGGGCAGAGATATAGTGAAGAGAAGACTGTTAGTCCCAATGATTCAATGACCTATTTAGTGGAGGATATGACACCGTTGAATGGTGTTGTCTTTAATGAGCATGGTGAGGTTGGAGCGTTTGTTAATGGAGGAAGGACTGGCGTTCATAAATTGTGGCATGAGAACGGGCAGTTATTAACGGAGTCGAATCACGCAGACAATAAAGCAAATGGTGTTTGGACGAATTGGTACCAGAACGGACAAATGTCGTCGAAAGGGAATTACTCAAACCGTAAAAGAGACGGCGTTTTCAAGGCATGGCATAATGATGGGGGAGTCTGGCATCAAGAGAGTTACATAAAGGGCAAAGCAGATGGTGTTTGGAAACGCTGGTATGACAATGGAAAAATGTCGTCCCAAGGGAATTATACAAATGATAAAAAAGATGGTTTCTTCAAAACATGGTACAAGGATGGTCGGTTGTGGCATCAAGAGAATTACATAAACGACAAATCCAACGGTGTCTGGATGAATTGGTATGAGAATGAGCAAATGTCTTCTCAAGTGAATTACGCAAATGGTAAAAGAGATGGTTCAGCAACTTCCTGGTACAGTGACGGCCAAATTTCACGCCAAGAGAATTACATAAATGGTCAGGAAGATGGTGTCTGGACGGAGTGGTATGAGAATGGGAAGATGTCTTCCAAAGGGAATTACGCAAATGGTAAAAGGGATGGTGCTTTCACGGCATGGCACAATGATGGGCAGCTTTGGCATCAAGAAAACTACATTAACGATAGAGCAGATGGTATTTGGACGGTTTGGCATGAGAATGGACAAATGTCGTCACAAGGGAATTTCATAAATGATGCGGAAGACGGTACATGGACAGAGTGGCATGAGAATGGGGAAATGTCGTCTGAAGGGACTTACGTAAATGGTAAGCGAGATGGTGTTTTCTCAACGTGGTACATTGATGGGCAAATCTGGCACCAAGAGAATTACATCAACGGTAAAGAAGACGGTGTTCGCACAAAATGGACGTGGAGTGGAGAAATGTTCTCTCAGGGGAATTATGCAAATGGCAAACGAGAGGGTGTCTTCACAACGTGGTACAATAATGGTCAGATTTGGCACCAAGAGAATTATATAAACGATAAAGCTCACGGTGTTTGGAAACGTTGGTATTCGAATGGGCAGCTAAGACATGAAGGGAATTACATAAACGGTAAGGAAGATGGTGTCTGGACAGAGTGGCATGAGAACGGGCAAATGTCGTCTCAAGGAAATTACATAAATGGTGAAGAAGACGGCGCTTGGAAAACGTGGGATGAGAATGGGAAAAAGCGAGGTAAAGGGAAGGGCTAATCTTTAAATGCTCATCTCCTTCAATTTTTTCTTGTACGTTTTTCCGATAGGAATTTCAAAATTGTCAAGGTGAATTATGTCGGAATCCTTACCTGTCATGTTATCAATTCTAGCAACGTATGATTTATGCACGCGTAAATATTCAGATTTGTCTGGAACGAGCAGCTCATAATCTCCTATTTTGTAACGAATGATATACTTCTTGTCCCGCAATTGAATTGTTAGGTAATTCCCTTCAGATTTGAAGTAAAGTACCTCTGCGGAGTTGATTCGATGTGTTTTCCCTTGTTCCTGGATAAGGAATGATTTCGTTTTGGGTTTCAGTTTTCGAATCAGAAGTCGCAAGAGCTCCTTCACCAAAGACTGATTGTAAATCAATACTCGAAATCTGAAAAACAGATAAATCAAAAAGACGATTAGAAAAATGATGATTGAACGGAACCACCACGTTTGATAAAACGGAGGCCATACAATAAAGCTTAACTCAATTTGATTTTGACGCCAGTTTGTATTGTCTAGATTGGCTTGTAGTATTACTCTATATGATCCAGGAAGAAGCCCGTTAAGGATGATCTTTCGCTCTGTTAATTCATGCCAAATATCATTTGATTCAGCGATCCTGTACCTATATCTCACACGGCTTTGTCCACCATAAAATGCACTGTGGAAATTGAGTTCTAAACTATTCTCATCATGTTCAAGTTGTAAACTTGAAAAGGCTTTGGTTTTAGGATTATTTGAATAAATAGATTCCCAATGCAAGTTTAAAGTGGAAGTTTGAGCTGTATTCTCAAAGTCCAATTTAGAAATGCTACACAGGCCAGATCTTGTTCCGATCCAAATGGTGCCATTGTGAACATATATATCGCTAACGTCATTGTCAATAAGCCCGTCTTCAATTCCGAAATGTTTAATTGTAAAGTTGTTTCCATTGAAAGTCACACGATCCAGTCCAGAGTTTGTGCCAACCCAAACTATAGATTTTGATTCGGCATATACTTCGTTGATTAAGTTACTGGCTAAGCCATCTCTTTTCAATATTTGAACGACTTTGCCTTTTTTCTGATTGTATTTAATCAAACCAGCATCATTTGTACCTATAAAATGAACACCATCTTTGAGTTTGATATCACTTATGCGCCCTTGAAGAAATTTGTGGGAGAACTCATTGAATGAAGAGTCGGATAGGTTGTAGTAACTTAATCCATTAAAGCTCCCGAGCAAATATCCATTTTCAGCATATTCAATTGCTGTAATTCTTTCATTGGAACGCACATAACTGAATTGTTCTCCTTTTTGTTGAAGAAAAGCGTACGATCCAGAAACGAGAAGAGGCCGATTCGGATTCTCTGAAAAGTCCAAAATCGCCAAGCTTGATCTAGTAATTCCGTCGCTTGCAAATAGTTCGGGTGGAATGCAGATGTAAACATTCTGTTTTTGAGGGTTATAAGTAGCTCGTGTAAATTCGATAGTTGATTCATTGGGGATTAAGTTCCAGCGCGCTCCGTCAAATTGATACATTTTATTCCACATACTTAGCAATGGTTCCTGATTGGCTCCAGAAGATATGCTGTAAATGTATTCACTGCCCTGTTCTGGATACAACGCAATTTTATCTGTTTGAGCATAGTAAATACCATTGTTGATTGTCGAAATCCAAATTCCTTTATTGTTGTCAACGAAAAGAGCTGTGATGGATCGGTTCTTCAACCAATGCTGGGTTTCATTTCCTAGCATATCAAAAATTTTGATCCCGCCCGCTAAGAATGACACGTAGAAATGATCATTGCCATATGCGCCAATGCCAATGATTCTATTCTCGAATTTTAAATTAATTCTTGAGGCGTTCTGGTCAACAAAAGAAAGGTAGGTGGAACTAGCGTAGAAAAATTTATCATTTATATATTCGAGTTTTCGAAAGCCAGATTCAATTAAAGGTTTCTTAATCGTCATTGTTTCTTTTGAGCCCCAGTCATAATTGGGACGGTTATTGATTTTGGTGTATTTGAACCAGCCGCTTGTTTTCACGAAAACCGCTTCTACACTATCGATTTCATCGAGGCTCCTATCGGTTGAATGCTCAATGGTCCTTGTTTTAGAATCGATCTTTAAGAAATCACGTAAATCCTCAAATCCAAAATAATATTCACCATTTTCACCAATCCAAATATCTTCAACTTGCCCGCCTAATGCTGCTTTTTGAACCAATGAGTTGTGTTCGAAAGCTTTGAAATCAGTCGTTCCGTT
>JAWUWJ010000176.1:0-18182 GCA_034111925.1 Crocinitomicaceae bacterium | reverse complement strand
AATTCAGTGACATTTATCTCTTTTCCTTCAGCGTATGGTTGACTATATACTATTTGCCCATTATCAGAAATGATCTCGATTTGGTCAATCGCAGATAAATTGGAACTTAAGCTAAACTCAAAACTATTTACGCACGGATTAGGAAATAATGTAATTCTTGTCGAATTAGATTCAATTTCAGAAATGGTTAAACCTCCTGCATTTGAGGTATTCAAAATTGTGCCTTCGCCCCCCACTGCAAATCCAGTGTTTGCTGATGGGAAGTGAACACCGATAAGCCCGTGGCTAACAGCAGGGCTTTGTGAGACCCAAGAATTTCCGCCGTCTATAGTTTTTTGAATTTCTGCAACCGCAGCTTCCCCTCCAACGATATAGCCAGTATTATCATTCGTAAAGTGAACATCCATATTTCCATACACTTGAACAGGTGTTTGTTGAGTCCAATTTACACCTCCATCAGTTGTTTTGAATATATCTCCATCCCATCCGACTGCATAGCCAATATTAGGAGAGCTGAATGTAATTCCTTGAAGAAATGAAAAGGCGGATATAGTAATTTCGGTCCATGTTAACCCACCATCAAATGTTTCATAAATATAACCGCCAGAAAATCCACCAACAGCAAAACCATGGTTTGTGTCATGGAAATAAATTTCTTGAATCATACTTGATATACCAGTTCCATAAAGATTCCAAGAGCTACCTCCATCAATGGTCTTAAGCAAAGTTCCTTGAGAACCTATGGAATAACCAATCAAATCTGTCGGAAAGAAAACATCATATAAAAACCCAGCTTGAGGCAATACTAATTCACTCCAAGTAGCTCCATTATCAATTGATGACAAGGCCATACTTTCACTTGAAGTGATGCTATAACCAACAACATGGATTTTATTTTGAGTGAATTCCATTGCTTCTAGTAAATACGTGCAATCATATGAAGTAGACCAACTGGTTCCACCATTTGTCGTTTTAAGAATTTTAGAATTGCCGACGGCATATCCATCGGTGTCACTGCTGAATAGAACATCAGTTAATTGAGAGCTTACACCAGAATTTTGTTCATTCCATTGACCATTCGATATTTTGGTTACGAACAATAGGAGTAAAAAAGCTAAATGTTTCATTGAGTGGTTTTAATTTAAAACAATTAAGAGTAGTTAAATGTTACTCTCAGTTGTTAATAATGATTAGGCTAACAATACGGATTTGCGGAGAAGCGCAAATATGGATTTTAAAGCATTGTTATAAGTATTTCTTAAATGAGTAGGAACAATTCCTTATTCCCAAAGGCATTACTTCTTATTTCTCCAATTGAATTATTGGAATTGCTATATTTAAAGATACGTTTACATCAAAAGAAATAACTATTACACTCTATTTTGCAGGTCATGAAAAAAACAAGAGTAATACCTTCTATAATTATTAGCTTATTTATAATCTTCGGTAATGCAAATGCCCAAGACGAATGGGGCTATGTATACGGTAGGTCTGATTTTAATGAAACTGCGTGGAGTATTGCTGTTGACAACAATAATAATAGTGTAATTGTTGGACGATTTAGCGACACGCTTGATACTGATCCATACTCTACCGGTGGGGTTATTATATCTAATGGGTACGTTGATTCTTACCTTCAAAAAGTTGACCCATATGGTATACCGATGTGGACAATCTCTTGGGGAGGGACAGATTATGATGAGGCTTTAGATGTTGAGGTAGATTCAGCCGGTAATATATATGTTCTAGGTCTTTTTAAAGATTCAGTTGATTTTAATCCAGGGATTGGTGATAGCATCATTTATTTTGGAAGCCAAATAGGAACTTACTTTACAAAATTTTCTCCAAATGGTGACTTCATTTGGACTAGAGCAATTGATAGTAATTCAAAATTCTTGAATTTCCTTACACTTGATTCTGACAATAATGTGATTGTCTGTGGGACCTTCAAAGGTGTTGTTGATTTTGATCCAGGAAATGGTGTTTTTTTACAAACTAGTACGGTGTCAACATGGGATCATTATATTGCCAAGTATGATTCAACGGGGAGTTTTCTCTGGTGTAATTCTTTAGTAGATTCAGGTACACAAATTCATGCTTCCGAGTTAAAAACGGATAAGTTTGGAAATGTGTTTTGTTCGGGTCGTTTTGCAGATTCAATTGCTTTTTCGAGTAATCCAAATGATAAACTTTACTCAAATGGAGACTCAGGCTTTTTTGTCAAATACAATGGAGGCGGTCAGGTTGTTACCAAATTTAAGCTTGGGTCAGAATTAGTCGAAAATGAGTCTGTTATATTTTCTTTTTCGGTTGATGATTCTTCCAATTATTATTTATCGGGACGCTTTAAAACTACAATTGATATTGATCCAGGACCTGGCGTATTGAATTTGACTCCATTAGAATTTAGCCCTGGTGTCTTTCGAAAAGATGGGGTTATAATTAAAACGGATTCTATCGGGAACTTAATATGGGGCAAGCAAATATCTTCAAACGACGACTTTTATCTTGGAAGAATTACTTTGAATGATAATTCGCTGTTCATAACTGCAACATGCCGTGATACTTTATTTAATGATGTAAATACTCCATTCTCGGGTTATTCTAAAATTAGTGGGCTAGCTTTAATCGCTTACGATTTCGATGGGAATAATCAATGGGTTGAATCAATACAGTGTGATAGTCTCTATATTTCTTATTTGAATGATGTTAAAGTTAATCAGCAGGATGATATCTTCATAACTGGTGCGTATAACGGCTACATTGATCTATCAATCAATTCACCTTCCAATCCTTATCCAACTCAGTTTCAGCAATTGGATAGTTATGTTGCTAAATTTAATGGTTGCTACATTACAGACCCGATTGTTGATGTTTCAAACAATGTTTTGGAGGCTAATACAACACACTTCGAATATCAATGGATTGATTGTGCAAATAACAATGCTATTATTGGTGAAAACACAAATTTGTTTACTCCAAGTGATAATGGAAACTATGCTTTAGTTGTAACAAACAATGGTTGTACCGACACTTCAGAATGTGTTGTTATAAACACGATTGGAATTGAGTCGATGTTATTAAGTAACCATAGAGTTTTCCCCAATCCTACAACTGGTCAAATTACAATTGATCTTGATGAGCTCAAAGGTGTCTCTCACGTTGTAGTTTGCGATTATTTTGGAACAGAATTAGAGAAACATGAGATTACCAATATGATTGAATTAGGAGTGGGCCCAGGAGCTTATTTTATACGATTTATTGATGTTAATGGACTTGAATTAGGAAGGCTTAATATGATTCGTATATAATTCATATACCTGTAGCCGGGATGCTATTCAATTATATTTTCTGTCATAGTTGTTGGTAGAATTTTAAAAATTGTACTCGGCGGTAAATATTCAGTTCTCCCTGATCTTTAAAACTTGTTTTTGGGATACCTGCTTTGGGCATCTCTCGAACATGGCGCGCCGAAACCTTCTATTACTTGTAACGCTTAAAGCTGAATAACGTGCGGCTCTTTACGAAGATAGGAATAGTAATCTAAAGTATAAGTGATCTCTCGAACGATAAATCCCATATTATCGCATAGGACGTGTAAGCAACTGTTTATTCCTTTTTCTTAGCAAATAAATCATCGTAGAAAGAAAGTAATAGTCCACCAAGGTCGGATATAAAGAACAGCATTTCGGCTTCACCGCCCGTATAGTATGCGGGTCCGTCCTTATAGCTTGTCGGTTCTATCTTTTCAATAGGATTTTGTTCGCTTTGATCTTGATACATTAATCCCAAGCCTAAGAGAGGATAGAATTTTTCAATATAAATGTTATTTTGATAAGTGTAAGATTTCTCTTTTTTTTCCTTTTCCTTTAGCCTATTAGATAATAATGGTAATAACTCAAGATCATATAAGTATGCATCTTGGATCAACTTTGTTAACCTTTTGAATTCGTCTAAATCAATTTGTCCTAATGCCTTCAGTTTGCATAATCGACCGAAGACTTTACACTTTTCAAGCGTTTCTAAATTGTCAATTGCCATTAATATTTTTTCAGCTCCTGATCCAGTCTCATCATCCAAATCAATTGTTAATTCAACCCGCTCTTTCCAATTAGTATCGCCTAATTCGAGTAGGACGTACATTGCTTTTTTTATAAAAATTCGATCGGTATATGAGCTATAAATATTCTTGGCTGTAATAAGAGATTTCAAAATTGGTATTTCCGTAATTATTGCATCTCCAATGTTGTTGTCAAGTACTTTTTCAACCAGATCAATTGTAATTTCTTTGAGATTTTCTGATTTTATTATTTGGTTAAATTGTTCTTTCATACAGTTGTTACTTACGGTAAGAGTATGCCATCGTAGGAGATAGAAAGATACATACTTTCCTAAATCCACTTAGCCAACTCACCGTATTTTGTTTTTATTTTTTTTACTTAAAAGCCAAATCGGTGATTTGGCACTCTTGCAAGTTCGTACCTACTTTTCTGATTCACAGAAACCAGCCTATGTGGCATACTTTGTGTTGTGCGTTCGGTATTTTACAAATCAACTTTTTTTTCATAAACAACCAACTTGATTCCATAAAATTCATCAGAATATGAAAAATCCAAAAGCAATCCTGTCGGGGTTTCCCACGTGACTAACAATTTGCTCTTTTCTTTTTTATGATTTTTCGGTATCCCAATTTTACGGGTAATAGTCTTAATCAATGAATTGACTTTTATATGACGCTCATTTCTAAATTTATTTTCCGAGCTTTTTTCATTCTCCCATTCAATTATTACCGCTCTAATTTTGTCTCTTTTTTTTGTTCCAAAATACATTATAGAGTTTGAAAAAACAGAGTCTTCTTTAACTCTAAAAGATTTGAATTCGTCGATTAAATATTTGTTTGGGTTCCAAGATCGACCAATACCAACTATATGATTTGGTGTAATATCAAAACTGCCCCAATCCTTTTCCTTTAATGAAATTTGACTCATTTTTGTATTGTTAAAATCGCTGAGTATTGTGTTTAACCTTTTATCAAAAATACCTTCAGCTTTTTTAGTTCCTATAATTTTCGGTTCTAATTGTCCAGCATTTTTGAAATAAGTAACTTGAATTTCTTTCTCATTCAGCTCTAAAAGTCCAAACAGTTGATCGTTTTTTGTGCTAAATTTTAGTAGTTCGTTTTGACCATTTTGATTTTTAAGACGATAAGAAAAATACCAATTGTAAAAACTTACATTCTCAATGATTTTTTGGAAAGGAGCTATTGAGTTACGATTATTAGTCGCAAGATATACGGCGCTGTCAATCTCATATATATGACGCAATTGATTATCATTCACGTATGAACTAATAATGTGAGGTATATATTTATAACCGTATTCGTTAAATGTTGTATCCTCGTAAATAACATTAAATTCACGCGATTTCAAAGTGTGACCATAATACTCATTCGTAGCTTCAATGTTTTCATAGGTTATGTCAGGACTGCATTTATCGAGCAGTAAAGGGTTATCAATTTTTATTACTTTGAACGAGTTTGTTAAATAATAAGACGAATCAATTTTATTGACCAATGGAGTGGTTACATTAATTATATATTCCTGTCCAGTTTTTTTCTCTTTAAACCAAGTTTTTCCGCCCCATTCTCCAAAATCAAGAGAATATACAAGAAACTTCTCATCTTCAAATATTAAATCATCAAGTTCAGTATCATCAAGTTTATTCCATTTTCGAGTTTTTAAATCAAAGTAAAAACTTGGCATGTTCATATATGGTTTTATAACCAGTTTGTTGTTTTTAACATAGAAATCCAAGTATGTTGATTCTATCTCTTTGGGACAATCAGCTACTTTATTAAATTGTCCATTCGATAGAACATAAAGCCAGCGCTTTCCATAGCCTCCATACTTTAATAGAATTTGTTCGAATAATATGTATGTTTTATTTTGATAATTCAGGGCGTGAGTCATTCTACCTTGAACATTTATTGGAATTGTATCTATTTGTAGCGAATACCCATTATCAAGTTGAACAACAGATGATTTATTATTGTCATTATCAATACCACATCCAAAAAGTAGAATGGTCAATAATAGTATTAAAAAACTTTTTGTTTTCACTTTTCAGTTCATATTTAGGTTAGATACTTTAAGATGACGCACAACGGACAAAGCTAAGCTCCGGCGCCTAGACAAAGTCCGATTTTAAAAGTAAGGATTAATTTTCTTAAAATAAGGTAGATTTCCGAAGTGATTAGTGGCGCTAGAATTTAGCTTGTGTTAACCACATTATTTCATTCGATCTCCCACATAAGTAAGCAATCCTTGCAGAAGTATTCGCTGTGATTCATTTCTTTAAGCCGAGCTCTGCGAGTTGAACTTGACTTACACTTTGGGCATTGAGGTTTGTCAAGTTGTTTAACACTCGGTAAATCGGGTAGGGTTAACAATTCGCGTAATTTATGAAGAGTCTTATTGTGTTTTTTCTCGTAGCAATAAAGACAAAGTGTAGTGTTTGAAAATGGGTAAAATGCGGCATCGAACAAATTACTACATCCTGAGCATTGTTTTTCGTATTGAAAATTTAATTTTGGTTCTGAAGCAGTCATATTGCCCTATTTTATATAATTCGTTTTACCAAGAGTCTTGCGGAATCAATGTTGAAACTTGACCAGATCTAAAATGATCTATTATCTCTTGTATTACAATTGGCTTCCAAACCCTTCCTATTTCGGAATCACCATCTAAACGACCAGAATAGATTCCTAAGAATTTAACGTGGGTTCCATTTTTATAATCGATACCAGAATCAGTTGTGTCAGACCAAAATTCAGCATTATTAGTCTCCTTCAAGATAACTGGAGCACCTGACATACCTTTTCTAGTTGTTGCATCAATTAAAAACATGGGCTTATTTTCAAAGTCTAACTCTGGCTCACTAGCGATATGCCCTCTTTTCCATATGGGGTAAAACCTACCCGCAGTAAGTCCATTTGGAAAGCCAAGTATGCTCACTCCTTTAGAAGGATATACGGCTAAATTAGTGTTAGCTAAATCCATATGTATGGATTGATTAATTATTCCATCAAAAACTAGGTAGTGAATAGCGACAACATCAACTTCTCGTCCATTGGGGTGTTCGTGAAATATGTTAGCTCCATTTTCACCTCTCAGTCTAAAACTCTTTTTTTTCCATACACCTGGCGTTTCTGTGTTAAACCAGACTTGTATAAATTTTGGGTCACAGTAGCCATTTTTATGCAAGGGTTCGTTCGTGATGTGATTTCGACCAGTAACATTATGCCAATTGGTTATCAAAAAGTTTGAATTTCCAGATTGCACGCTAAAAGCTGTTCCAGTGGCAATGCGTTCCCCACCTTTTTCCATATATATCTCTATGAATAAAGGAACATATGATAATGGGTCTACTCTCATTTCTTAATTGTAGTTAACGGTTAAAGCTAAATAACGTGCGGCTCTTTACTAAGGTTGTGTTACCACTAGTTTTCTAGAATCATTTCCATTTTATCCGGATTTCTTTTAAGTCTTATGACATTGGCATCATGTTTATCATTTCTGGGGTAAAAACTTATGATTTCATTGGAGCTTCCTTTGCGTATAATTGTGTACACGATAGAATTAATACTTACATGACATATTAAATTTTTTCCGATTTGAGCAGAGATCCAATCTTCTTTTTTCAATACCTTAAGCGACATGAATAGAAGCATCATCGGTTCGGTAACAACTCCCCATGAAAATGAAGAAGGGTTATGTCCTTGAATCTTTGAATCTGGGTTGATAAACGAATTAATAATAGGATTGTGTCTAAGAACAATATGTATTATACATTCGAGAGAAATCACGAAATCACATTCGTCTAATCCGTAAAATTTAGGTGATGTTATATCACCAGTTTCTTTGACAATAACGAGAAGGTCTTTTTGTGATTGTATAAAGGATTTTGTGTTCTTATACTCACCAGCAATACAGTATTTGACAAATCCAGATGGATAGTCTTTCGCCGATTCGCCAAAGACACTTGATTTTAGCCGTTTTGATAACTCAGTAAATGCAGCTGCATTAATGAAATCATCAATCCCTTTTCCATTTTTTTTATAGATTGTATTGCATATTCTTTGTAGTTGAGTTAATTCGTCAATTGAAGTGCAACCTTTACTTAGGCGAATTAATATTTTTTTCTTGTTATTTCTTAACTCATTCATTCAACGATCTCTCTTTAAGTTTATAGTATGTATTTAAATATCGAATTTTACAGGCAGTGAAGCTCTTAAATTCTGCGGATAAAGAGTCGAAGGTCATGATTTTTTTTTCAGCCCAATCCCAAGCTCTTTCTTCACTCATTATGATTTCATCGATAACATTTTTGTGCTCACTTTTTATAGGTGCAAAATGGTGACCAAATTCATGTAGAATAATCCAGATGATGTCTAACTCATTTGAGTGTACGCCTTTCTTGAGTGAAATTTGTATCCGACAGTTTCCGCTTTCGTCAACAGAATGAGATGATCTAGTATCAGGATCGTAACGCGCTGAGATTTTACAACCGCAGATATCAATATCCGTGAAAATTTCACGTAATTCGGACTCATATTTAGTCAAGTTTCCGTTTTGGACAAACTCATTTACATTTGTTGTCAATTTTGAATGCATCAGCTCTGATTGATTTTCTATTAGTCGTAGGTTGTGTTACCACTAGTCTTTCTCCAGTGTTATAATTCGTTTCTCCATCTTTTCAATTTTGTTCTCTAGCTTTTCTATAACGTCATTCTCCTTAAAGCTATTTACAAAATCAACAGCGCTATAAATACCTGCAAAAAGAGACAAAACAAATATTACCCAAAACGTTTTAACTTGCCATTTTGTAAGCTTGGTATCTAAATCATCTTTCGTTCGAGTTCTTTTTTTGTCATTGACAGCCTCGTAAATTTCTGATTTGAATTCTTCCAATTGTGATTTTCCATATTCTGTAACATAGAGGAATTTGTCCGCATCAATTAATTTATCTTTAGATAGTTCGCCATAAACCTTATAAAGAATAGGCCAACTCAACGTCATTGACGCTTTGTTATTTTCATAAAAGGCACCTAAGTCATTTATTTTTGGGTTAGCTATTATAAGCTCGAGAATATAGATTTTGTCTTTCATGGTCAATTAGTGGTAACGTTTGGCTAAACTGCGTTTTAATGCAGTTTAGGTTTTGATACCAACATTTTATTCGATTTCTTTAAAATATTTCTTCGCTACAAAACCTGATATTGGCTCATTAGTTTCAAAATCAAGATAAGCAATTAGTAAGAATTTATGTTGGATTTCAATAACATTGACAATTTGACCTTCTTTGACCAAACCTATTTTTTTGCTTTTCTTTTTTGCTGAAAATCTTAAGTTAACGTTGGCTCTTGCAATGCGAGTTTTATTTAGTTTTTGTAATGCGATGTTAATTTGATCAGAGGCATCGCTCTTTACTGCTTTAAGCATCTGCTCATTTTCAGCTAATAGATCCCTGTTAGATATATCGCTATATGTTTTTGATGAGCTGTAGAAGGATAAAATCCAACCTAGAACAGTCATCAAATTAATAATATAGCTTATCGCAAGTTTTGATTTAGTTTTTGATAATAACGATGATAACTCCAGGAATAACGATATGCGAAACTCTTCAAGGTCATCTTTTGTAATTATAGACTTTTGATTTAATGTTTTATCAGTTAAATTAATGATTGTGTCATTAGCTAATTCAGCAATCTCAACTTCCTTCCAAGTATTTGCCTGAGCTGTTTGTTTTAAATAGTTATTAGATATTCCTTGGTAAGCTGCGTTGAGAGCGTTGAATTTATTTAAATGCGAGTTTTGTGTTGCTTGAGCAAGCTGTGACATGTAACTTGTTGCAGTCAGTTGACTGATTGCCGCATTTGCTAATTTGTCCGATGCTATTGGGTTTTTAATTGCAAGAACAGCTAAAGATGAAGTTAATCCAGCAAGTGCATAATTATTCTTAGCCACAGCAAAACTCTCATATTTAGTGAGAGCACTAGAATTTAAAATAGAAGCTGCGCTTATTATCTTTTTTTCCGTTGCCATATGACGGGCAATTGCGGAAACACTGCTTAAAACGGCTAAATTTGGATTTACTTGATCCATTTTCTTCATCGATGCAGTTATTTCGATTAAAGAAGAAAGCGCAGTCACTTTTTTATTCAAATCATTCCTTTTATGAATGGATTGCATTAGCTCATGCCAGTTGTTTTTCATTTTGGTTAGAATTTTTTGTCACAGTTGAACATTGTTGGTAACGTTTAAGCTAAGAAACGGAGCCGTCCCGAAGGGAGGCTCTGTTTTCTTAGGTTTTGTTGTACACCGTATTTTTTTTAACACGATTGATGAAAATATTGATAAGCTTTACCATTCCAATAGATTAAACCTCCACCAATTTCACTTGCTTCGATAGAAATTGAATTGTTTTGAATCACAAGAGGTTCAGTTGCGTCGATACCTGGTTCATTTTCTTTTTTTCTGTTTATTCTCCAAATCCCCATATAAGCCATATCATCAGTAAACCCCTCCGCTATTTGATGTCCAGCTCCTACTATATAAGTCTTATTTGTACCTCCATGAATAATTGCGATCCCCAATTTATTTGATTTTTTTTCTAAAATAGGAATTGCTAAATCAAGAATTTTGTCCCCATTAAAATCAGATTCGAGATACATTGGATTCAACCGATTGTCGAATTGATATTTACCCTTAAAAGACAAATCCTCCATTGATAGTAGTTCTGTTTCATTAAACCACCAAGGTAATCGTTCATAAATGAAATAAGGCGATGTAGTATTCTTATTTACCTTTTCAAGGTAGACTGTGTCTCTTTCAATTTTTACGATTGTGTCAATACGAACATCCTCAAAACTAGAAGAATAGTTGTTGTCATCGTCTGGTTCACTACAAGAGATACAAGCGAAAAAAATTAATGGTAAGAATCTGATGTTCATATTTTGCTAAATGGTGTACAACAATCTAATATATGTAACTGTTACATATAATTCCTTTATGTGATTGTACAATATAGCCTTTATTCTTAACCAGAAACCACACTGAGTAGAACTACTCACGTCCTTTACGATCTGAATTCTCAACTTCGAGAAAAGAACAATTCAAACGAAATGCTCTATATACTTCTCTTTATTTCCTTAATCCTTACTTAACAATTTCTGCACAAAAATATCCGAAGGCACATCCCTTGTGATACCGTATAATTTCCTTTCAATATTAAAGAATTCTAAATCGTACCGATGAGGTTCACTGCTTTTTTCGGCTTGTTTGCGTTGCTTCATTAAGGCTTTGAGTTGCCCTTCTAAATGCACTATATTCATAAGCAAATTAAAGTCAAAGCCATCGGTTAGGTGCTAAACTCTATTTTTGATTTATGTCTCGTACATCTTCTGGGTCAATATTATCATACTTCCGACCCTGTGCATTAAGAAACACAAGAGTTCTATCTTTTTCGTTTTTACCCACTAAGTTCAATGGTTTACGAGTCAAATTAGGTACTAGGTAATCTTCAAAGAGTATCAAATCTTCAAATGCAATCAGCTTGGTATATGTAATGAGTGACATGGTATAAAAGTAGGTCTTTTGGGTTAACTTTTAGGTCAGGTTTTAGGTCAAATTTTAGGTCGGAGAGATACGCTACCGCAATTATCCCGACTATTCCATACTAGCCTTGTTTTAGTAATTCCACGAATACCTCTTTTGGGTCACGATTCCCAGTTAATTCAGTCAGTTTTCGACTCATGTCAAACACATCTAGGTCAAATTTATGTGGCGTTTTAGTATTGTGCATTTTTTTAGATGCCGAAGCTAAACCATTAACCCGCCCCTCTAGGTAGATGATTTTAAAAATGACAGTTGAACTTCGTTCGTCCATCCTTGGAACGCCATTCGAGTTAATCATACCCAGTAAGTATTTTGTGTAGTTCATCGTTAAATTTCAATCTCAGGTTCGTATTCTATTTACGTGATTCACAGAGTCGGCTGAACGACTCAATTCTTAGGTTGAAACAGATCCAAAAGGATCAAGAATTGAGCTGGGTGAATACAGGGCAATTCCAATACAATTTTAGGTGTAGAATTGACTCAAAAACTATGCATACCTAAAAAAAAATCGACTATAGATGTAACATTTGCAGTATGTTATGCGTTTAACAAGTACCTACACTCCCCATATTTGGGGCGTATATCCTTCCCTAAAAGGACTAAAAAAAGAGCAGACCCACGCTCTTGATCTCAGGAACAGTAGGTTTTAAATCGTTCCCGATCATTCTCGAAGATTGTCATGAAAGGTTAATTATTAACACGTCAAATCATGGCAGAAAAGAATCAAAATTCCGAGAAAGGAACCAACACATTAGAAGAAAATTTAGCTTTATCCAATGAAAAACTAACTACTAAATGGGCGAAATTTGCCTCATTTATTAGTCAAGTTGAAAACATTCCGTGGATAGAAGCACGCACTAAGGCAATGGACTTACTAAAAGATAAGTCAAAAGCATTTGAGTACATCGAATCGGTTAGGTCGGATTCATCCATGAAAACTGAGTCAATTTTGACTCAAAATGAATCGGATGAGGACATCGACGAAGTAGATTATCAAACACTTAATGAAGTGATTGACATACCGAATGAAGCAAAACGAGGTCGGTTTAGTCAAAATTACAAACGCTTATTAAAAGTAGCTCCTGACTTAGAAACCCGACTACTAGAGGGTGAACGAGTGATCGGCAAGTCAAAAGTTTCAGGTTATCAAGATTTCAATTTGGAATTGATACATCGGAACAAAAGAGGCTTTTATTTAGCGTTGAACCACTACTTTAAGCAAAATGGCGACCTAGTAGCAGACCCCGACATGGTAATTCGATTCGATCCAACCATGCAAATAGTTGAAGCCTTAACCCTCCAAAATCAATTTGGATATTATACAGTGTACGATGACATGTACAAACCTGCATTGCTTAACCCAAGAGAGAAGCAAACACAAAATGCCTTTCTTGAAAAGTGGCTTCTAAGCTTAATTAGCGATGATCATCAAATGGAGTGGGTTCATGACGAGCACGAAGAACCGATCCCAACAACGCGACAAAATAAGACTGCCTCAAAAAAGGCGACCGAAAAGACGGACGATTCCGAATCGGTTACTTCTAAGATTAAAGATAAAAGGCAAATAACTAACCTCTACAAAGCAAACTACCAAGCTTTACTCCGTTTGTTTCCTGATCTCAATGAAAGAATGAAAGACGACCTCGTAAATGGTCGCTTAGTTTCTACCAAAGAACCAAAATTCGGCTACAAAATAGAGCCAGCATCGTTGATAAATAAAACGACGAATCAATTTGTTCTTCATGACGAAAATAGCGATGGGTCGCTAATGATTGCGGTGCAAAAGGTCAGAAAACAAGCATGGGTAACGGTAAACACAAATAAAGTTCTGCCAATTCAAGATTACGCCTATGATTTAGAAAACATTGAACCATCAATCATCTACAAAGTCAACGAAAAATTTAGCCAATGGCTTGGAAAAACCATCAAGAACGTCACAAATGTCTATTGGTTTGACACTCATGGTTTGACTGAAAAAGCAGAAAAGGCAATTAGAGAAGAAGCAGAAAAAACACAAGTAAAACTTTCTGAATTAAGGGACAAAAACCCAATAGTTATCGAATGGTCAGAAGGCGGCGAAGATTACCCAAAAGGGTTTAATACTTTGGATGAACTATCAAGGGCATTGTTGCTGAATGGTTTTACTTCAAGACCAAACGATACATATATCAAGAATAAAGTTTGGTTTCGAGGCTATGAATCTAGTTGGCGAATAGATGTTAGTAAGTCCAGAGGCGACTTTGATCCAAGCAAAGACGATCTTTTGAAATATTTAGAAAGTGGAGACAAAAAATTTGATTGGTCGGTGTTCGTAGACAAACCGAAAACCAAAAGCAAGAAGGAAACAGGCAAGTCCAAATCGGGCAAAAAAATAACACTCGATATGTTCCATTTATACAATGTTGGAGACAAGGTTAAATCCCTCAATTCAGGTTCATCAGACAAAGTATACACAGTGATTAAACTATTGGGGTATGACGATTATGATGAAAATTTCAAAGTAATAATAGACGATGGTAACGGAGTCCTAGTTGAAACAATTGCTGAGGATAATTTGTCACTCGTAAAGGGCGCAGAACAAATAGAATCAACCATGAAAAAAGAAAAAAAATACGACCTACTTTTTACCAATGCAGGAGGTGTAACGGTGGCATCTGATAAGTCAAGGGAAGAAAATGGCGACTACAAAAAGATAGCCCATTTGACCACCCCAATTACATATTTCGAAGAGAATTTACCAAAGAATGTGATTGATAAAATCGAATCAATGCACAACTCGGAATTAAAGAAAAGACAGGAACGAGAGGCACAAGTAGAAAAAGACCTCGAATCGTCGAAAAAAAATATCGGAAAAAATCAAGGGGAAATTAATTCACAACCTACTTCAACAATCGTTGACGAATTTGACCTTGAAGAAGCCAAAAAAGATGCCAATACCATTCCAGTTTTTGAAGTTGGAAAGGTTGAGTACACCGAGCAACATAAACGTGCTGGGTTAAAGAAAACCGATATAAACTGGATCAACAGGCACAAGCAAGGAATGATTCTAACACCGAGAAGAAATCCAATAAATAACACAAAAAGTTTAGAAAAAGACTTGAATCGGCAAGCCAAAAGACCAGGGAAAAGAATATCAGCAACAGGGCGAATTTACTATGAAGGTCGGAGCAATAGATCAGACCTTACAAAGTCAGGGTTATAGAATATAAATCAAATTAAGATGAGAAGAGTTGAAGGAGATGAGTGGATTAGAAGCCATGATATGCCACATGAGCATATAATGGAGCAAAAAGATCTGGTATTTGATGATCTGGACGAATCAATACAGGCAATGATACGGCATTACAATAACGTATTTCGAAAAGCCTTAAATGATGGATATATCGACGAAGAAGAAGAAAAGGAACTAATAACACTTTCTTATAAAATCGCTAAAAAAATTAAAGAACAGCTAGGAGAACCGCCAAAAGGTAGCAGTGGACTAATGGGTGTGTTTGCGGGAATCGGAATAGCTCTCGGTACGGTCTTCGGGATTAATCAAATACGGAAAACATGAAAATGCCTAAACAATTTGTAATTACAACTAAAGACTATATACAGATTCAAACGAAACTGAATCTGTATATAGCCAAATTTGGATGCAAAAAAGTTGAAGCTTATTTAGATTCGCTTCCACTTAGAATGCACAAACAAGATGGAAAAAATGCAGGAGCATATTTGATAAATAAAATTTGTCAGGAGTATAAGATAAGCCAGTACGAACTATTTGAGTCAAATGCGCGGAAAGAAATAACCGATGCAAGACGTATGCTTTGTGTTTTGGCTTATAGACATCTTGATGCAAATCAAAATGAGATTACATCTCAATTCGATAGAACGAGATTTTTTGCAAGTAGGGCAATTAGTGATATGACTAAAAAAGTGAAAGAAAATCACCCTTTAGACAAAGAGCTAGTTGATCGGTTCAAGAAATTAGACGCATTATTGAGCGCATATATGGGGTTTAGACCAAAATCTAAATTGAAATGAATTATTTTAAAAAAGTAGGAACAAGAAGTGAAGAAGAACAAGGAATGCTACAGGCAATTGAGATCATAATAGAGTCGAAACAAATTCCAAGAAATGAAATCCCCGACGCATTGAATCTTGATGATCTAATTGAGATCAAACATTTAGTTGATGCCTACGAAGGAGACTCGCGCCATTCGGAGATTGAAGACGCGAAGGAGGTTGAGGACTATGAAGAGCCAAAAACGTTAGAAGAAGAAAATATAACAGAAATTGAGGACGGTGAGAGCATGGAAGCAGAGGCAGAACCATTCATTGAAGAAATCGAGGGAATCGAAGAAAACAACGAGCAAAAACGAACTGAAAACACACTAGATTCGATAGAGCAAGTTGAACCAGAAATTGATATATCTGAAATAATCGAAAACGAAGAACTAGATTTCATTACAGAGAATTACAACCCATTTGAAGAACCAATAATTGAGCGTTCTTACAACAAGGGGAATGATACTCAAGACCAACAGGATCACGACAATTTGAAAGAGTCGGACGAATTCACAGAATTGGATGAATCTAAAGAACCGACTCCATTAGATGATGCAAGTGACAGAACAAGACAAAAAGCGGCTGAACAAACAGCCGATACAATTCTAAAAGGCTATTCGCGACTTGCTCCAAAGCCTTTCAAATGGCTTGCGAAAGTTTCAGAATCAAAGGCTGAAAAACTTGCGTTTTCAGGTCAGCTTGATTTAGACCTTGAAGTTTCTGAAGGTGTCACGTTTGATGATTACATGAAAAGCACAAACGAACAAGTAGACGAAATTTTTGAAGTTGATGAAGACACTTTAGAAGAAATTCGAGAACCGCTTATTGAGGTATTGAAAGAACAGTCAATGGAGTTAACACCTCAACAGCGATTGGGTATGGCTGTAATAAGCCACTTAATGCAAATGTTTACGATTGCCATGAAACTTCGTAATCAAAACAATCGAATTTTAAGCTATCAAAAGCAACTCACAAAGTTATCACGTACTAAGGTAGCATAGGGCAGAAACTAAGATTTTAATAGTATGGCAAGCTCCAGAGAAGCAAAGATGATTCTCGTTGCTGGACGTAAAGGAGTTGGTAAGACATACGAGACATTGAATATGATCTCGGATTATATTACGACGACTGAAAAAAAAATGGGACGAAAGTTCTTAATTTTTGATGTCAATAACGAATTTGGAAATGTACGCAAGGATCATAAAAACCCGTCATTTCCAAACATCGGTCTAATCAAACTCAATCAAGTTCCCGCATTCGCAAAAATTAAAGGAGGCGTAGTAAAACGAGTTTCAATTTTCAAAGATAACGGTAAGAGAATGAACCTTTCGGAAATGGCAAAAGCCTTGGGTTACATTCTTGAACACTACCGAAATGGTGGTTTATTAATTGAAGACATTACCAAGTACATTACCGATTCTTTGCCCGGAGATCTTATTGGATCAATTTGTACACAAAGACACGTTTCGGTCGATGTTCTAATTCACGTACAAACGGTGGGAAAACTATTCAATCCAAAACTATGGGGAAACTGCAACGAATTACGTTTGCACCGCTCAGACGACACAATTGAACGCCATAAGGCAAAAATTAGCGGAACAATTGAGCATTTATTGCTAATGGAAAAGCTAATAGAATTAAAAAATAAGGCGGGTGATATTCGCTTCCACTGCTTTTTAAATAAAGACACTGGTAAGATTAAAGGAAGATTTACACAACGGGAATTCCTTGGAGCTATCGAAGCTTACCTTTCAAGTAATTACAATCGTATTTTAAAGCCTCTATTGAACCGTAGACATATCTATTCAGGTAAACTGCTATACAGTAATCAAAAAGAAGCTGTAACGGGTTACATGAGGTATTTACTGAAAGAGTATATTTAATAGAAACCATGAAGATTGAAGATTAATTATTTTATCATGAATAAAAATCAGAGGCGAAAGCCTCTTTTTTTCACCCTATAATTTTTAATTTTTCAAATGGAATTTCTTTTCCAGCGACCACGACAAGACAGTCGCCGCTCTCATTTATGATATGAGTGAATCCAAACCCTTCACAAATCGCTTCCTTATAACAACCGTCTTCGAGAGACAAAAAGATTTTCATAACACTAAAACCTGGAGCAATACCACTTTGGGTTAGATCACACCACTCTTTAGAGAATTCTGCCATTGGTTGTTTTTTATCTTAAATCAATTGTCTTCTAATTTAAGTATTAACTGCACCTCTTTTGGAGTGCAGTTAGTTGTTTAATTCAATTCAAAAAGTATTTAGAATAATAACTGCACTTCAAACCCTGTGCAGTTAGTGTTTTAATTCAAAAAAAACCTATTAAAAGATAACTGCACCCCAAAAGGAGTGCAGTTACTTACTAAACTATTCAGATGTTGGTTATCTGTTCACCAATAGCACATCGTAGGATGCGCTGTTAGTGCCATAGTTCAAAGTTATAAT